>JBLMWN010000132.1:0-14032 GCA_050257255.1 Betaproteobacteria bacterium
AGAGTCCCGCCATAAGGCTCATCATAAAAAAAGAAACCGTATGCCCCTTCCTCAGTCTCCCCTGAACATCCATATATGTCCCCCCGGAATCCCTGAAAATGAAGAGCCTTTTGTGATTCGACGAACATCATAGCCTTAAGCTGCCGCCCTCACTGGAATATTAAAGAGTACGATTCCTCTTGTCAAAGAAAATCGCAACAAAATAAACGGCTTCGGACAAATTCTGGCTTTCAGATGAAATAATTTTATAATTTGAGCTATACGGCCTTATACATTCTCTCCCCTTGTGTTCAGGAAATTTCCGAAGAGCTTCTTCGCTTTCCGCCGGTGGCATGACGGAACATCTGAAATACTCGACATTGATTGCGTCATTGATTAAAAGCCACCCCTTTCCCGGGGCCCACGGCGAACATTGATAGTGTGCCGTCCGATGATTCCATAGACAACCGCGATCCCAGGCTGCATGGCCAAATGAAGACCCGTTTTATCTTTTTTAATTTCTAGTGGTAGGGTATATTGTTAAAAAATATTTGCTATAATTCCCTTATAATTTCATAACAAGCCTGCCTCGTCAACTTTCACGATAGCCATCTTTTCTTTGCCTTAAAGGAGCATTCATGAAACTGTATAAGTTCGACGTCATTGTCATCGGCGCGGGTCCTGCGGGTGTTACCGCAGCGGGGACGCTCGCCGGGGCAGGCATATCGGTCGCCGTGCTCGAGGCCGGCGTGTACGCTGGCGCGGAGAATTGGTCCGGATGCGTATACTTCGCAGAGAGCCTTGCTGAAAAAGATTGCTTCGGTCCTGAAGCCGTCGAGGCAGCGCCCTTCGAACGGCGCGTGACGCGCCGTGGCACGCTCATACACAATGGTTTGGACGTCGTAGGCGTCGATCTAACGAATCCCGGTATCTTCAAGAACTGCTACACCGTACTGAGACCGGTATATGATCCTTATTATGCGCACTTGGCCCGAACGAAAGGCGCCGTACATATAACGGAAACAACGGTCACCTCGCTCATACGCAAGGACGGCCGGGTCGTCGGGGTTCAGACGAACCGCGGCCCGCTCAACGCCGACGTGGTCTTTATTGCGGAGGGCGACGCGTCACACCTCGTCCGCTCGGAACAACTCGAGCGCGTGCAGGAACCACACTATCTCCAAGGCGTGAAGGCCGTGCTCTCGCTCAGACCTGAAGAAATCGAGAAGAGGTTCAGGCTCAGGTCCGGCGAGGGCTGTGCCTATGAGATTCTTATCCGGAACGCCTCGATCGCGGGAAGAACGGCAAAACTGAACGTCGGCGGCTTTCTCTATACCAACAAGGACAGCCTTTCCCTAGGCTACGTCATACCCCTTGACAATCTGAAGAACCACTACCGCGGCGAGCACGACAGATTATATGAGTGGGTGCGTGGCCTTCCGTATTTGAAGGAACTCACGGAAGGCTCGACACTTTCTGCGTATGGCACAAAAATCATCAGGAGCGGCGGATGGAAAGAGCGGCCCATCCTCGTTGACGACGGCCTTGCCGTGGGCGGAGCGTCCGCAGGGCTCGGCGTTGATCTCCCATTCCCGAACTTTACCGGTCCGGCAGCGGCAACTGGGCTCTTCTTCGCGCGGGCCGTCAGGAACATCCTCCAGCGCGGCCGGACGCCTGACACGAAGAATCTTACAACGGAATACCTCACGCCGCTCCGCGAAAGCGTCTACGGGAAAAACGCAGAATATCTCTCCCGCTGGCCCGGTTACTTCGGTAAGTCGAAGGTGCTTTTCGGCAGGACCGCTGACATTACCTGCGGCGCAGCGCATTTCCTGTCGAGCGGAAACCTCGTTGAAACCGGCAGGTTCCTGAGGAGTCACATGCTCTCATATCGCGGACTCAAGGAATCAATTACCGACACCCTGCGGGCCATCAGCAGCCTTGGGCTCTGGAAATCGATTGTGACATCGACGATCAACCTTTCCACCATCTTCTCCTGGTGTGCAAATCTCTTCATGAAAAACCCTGAGCCCGACCAAAAACTCGGCATCATCTTTCATATTGGAGGCAAGAATCTTGACGCGGCAACACTCCCCTGGCCAGTGGGTTCGTTGATCAAGCGGCTCTCGCCGGGCCTTCTTCGCGCTCTCGAAGAGGTCTACGTCAATGACAACCGGCCGATGCAGGAGAAATTCGCGAATGCCCTTCGCATGGTACTGCGCAGCATGAGGTTTACGGACCTCGTAATCGTCCCTGCTTTCGGTATTATACTCTTTCTGATCGCTCTCTGGACGGCCATCCAGGATGCCTTTCGCTTCTACGTGCTCAAGACACCGGTCGAGACATTACTGGCAGAGCCGGTTATGGCATACACCGAAGCACAGAGAAAAACCCGCGACCTTGATGCGGTCAGGCCGCCCATCAGCCTCGAGGCCAAGCTCGCGACAAACACTTACCGCGTGGGGAATTCTCCGCACATCAGGACGTTCTGGCCCGAGTTGATCACATCTCAGTCTGATATGTCCCGGACCGCGCTCTGGTGGGTCTGCCCGGCGCGGGTGTATGTCTATGATGCGCCGCTCATGGGCCGCGGCAAGGCGACGGTGAATTATGAAAACTGCATCAAGTGTGAATCCTGCTGGAGGGCCGAGCCCGCGCGCACGCTCTGGGGCAGACACACGGACCACAAGCTTATCTACCGGCCCGAGACCGGGGCGATTCGAACTCTCTTAAACGCTCTTCAGACGAATCCACCTCATTCCCTCCTGACGCAAGGGGGACGAGATCATCCCCCCTTTGAAAAAGGGGGGCACGGGAGAATTGAACTCGTCGATGAAAAACTCTGGCATTTGAAAGATGATGTTCTGCGCGCCTGCCGGGCCGCCTTGAACGCTTCAGCCGCTTTCAGGGACGCAGTTGCGAAGCTTCCGGCATCTGCCGATATCGGGAGAAGAACATGGCCCCGCTCGCTCGGAAGACGACTCGGTGCGAAGCTCCAGAAGCTCGAGACCGCACTCTCGAACGACAGCAGATATGGTCCGGCCCGACTCGTCCAGTCAGACAGAACCGACATCGAGCTCAGACTGACGGAAGGAAGGCTGTTCCACGCACTCTACTGCAGCACGCGACTGGAGCAGAAGCTCAATACATGGATCGAGAATCTCCCCAAAGGAGGGCAAAATATTCCCGACTTGGAAAAGCTTGAGAAGAGAGGATGTAATCTCTCTTATGAAGAAGTTTCCAACACCCTCCCTGACCGGATCGTGAAGCAATGGGAGGAAGAACCCATGCCGGAAGAATGGGCCGGGACGCTTCGAAAGTTCATTGCCGGGCACCAGGACGCTCCCTTCGCTGCTATCCGCGCCCTTTCGTCGGTCAGCCCAGCGCTGGGTCTCATCGCAGCACACCATCTTCCCGCCTTTCGGGTATTGACAAACGCGGGACTCACACTCGATCCCGATATCATGGCTGTCACCGCTGACCGGCTTGATATCGTGGAAAGTATGGATAGTGTTCATATCAGGGGTACTCTTCATCTCATACCCCTTGCCGCCTGTCGTACGCTCCTCCTCATCTCCCGGAAGAGAGGGCATATTGTCCCGCTATCCGCGGCAGGAGTCACGATCACCCCCACACCTGCGATCGGCTTCAGAGCTTCGGGACTTGCAGACGTTGCCATGGATTGTATTGTGAAGAAATACGCCATCCCCGTACCGGAAGAAACGAACGTGCCGGACGCTCCGTCATACCTTTCCCTCGCGCTCGGCGCCGGCGATTATCTTTGCATGAGAGTCAAAGAACACGCTGCTGGAAGAATCCAGTTCCCTGGGCAGATGCTCGATACGGAAGGACGCGACGGGATCGCGAAACTCGGCGCGGTCAAAGCAATGATCGCGCGGACCGAAGCCTGGCGGCTCTTGCTCGAAACGCTCTATGAAGCATGCCCTCACTCCGAACGGAGCCTGCCCCCGCACGCCGTCCTCGGGGGAACGCAGCGCTCTGAACTTAATCTTCTTCTCTCCGCCGTCGCTGCAATGGCTTTCAGTCCCGAGCCCGGCGCCATGGGCTACGATGCAGGCCAGGTCTTCGGAGGTTTTGCCTACTCAGAGGACGACCTCATGTCGCGCTTCTATCGCGACAGTGCGTTGTTTCGGTTCCTCGCCCCTGGATATGAAGCTGCGGCGGCGCTCCATGCCTCGCTCGGCTCCCGCAGCCTCAGCGATGCGTTTCCCGAGCTGGGCAGCCTGGGGACCGTGGAGGACGAACCACTTGGAAAACTTGCCATGCGATTGGCGGAGATGGGTGAAAAAGGGAGCGCTCTTCCGGGAGATGCAGACTCGACACTTGCCGGGCAAGCCAAAGCGCTCGCCATCGGCATACGCGGCCTGCTTACGAGAATCGAAAAAGAAATCGCCCTCGGCAGGAGCATGGAAGCAGAAGCCGCAGCAGCCGAGGTGCTGCTGGGGCTGGCGGAAGATGCATGGAACAGCGCCGAATTATCCAGAGGACGCGGACGGGTATCACCGGCTGCTCTGTTCCCCGTTGAGCCGCGGGGGGCCGCGGTCGCGCTTGAAGAGAACTACGAAACATTCTGTATGGCGCCCGGTGCACCACACAAATCTGGCGGTTTCCTGACAAACGTCTTTGATCGTTCTCCCCGATTCGTTCCGGAGATACAGCTCCATGATCCTCGATTGCGGGCCAGGTGGGCAGAGCTTGCCGACTGGTTCAGAATAAATTGTCATGACAAAAAATTCGGCGGTCTGTTTATCGAACGATATATTGAAAAAATTCACACGTTGCCCGACGACGTTATAGCCGCGGTGAAGGAACAGAAGTGGCTTGCCACGTATATCCCGAAATCCGAGCACGGCCTCGGATGGCGCAAGGCAGAGTACTATATCCTGAACTCGGCAGCCGGTAACTTCGGAGACGCGGGGATCAATCTGCTCATCATGGCCAGCACGAGCATCGGCACGACGCCCATTCTTCTGGGCCTGGAAGACGAACTACCGCGTGTGCGTGCAGAACTGGCGCCCCTGGCCAGGCATGCGAACAGGCTCGGCGAGATCGGTACGAGGCTTGCGATAATCATCAAATCATTTGCAAACCCCAACCCCTCCTGGATCAGGAAGGAGTACGAAGCGGTGATGAAGCTCGTGGATGAGCGCGTCCGGCACACCCGCGTTGTCAAGTACCTTGCTGCCAACTTCCTGCGCGCCTTCTATGGTGCCGGCATCGCCGGACAGCATGGGGATTTCAGCGGCTTCATCGCGAACCTCAAGCACGCTGAAGAACTGTTCGGGAAAGTCATGCCCGACGTAGGCGCGGCGCTTGATGAGCTCCCGCGCCGGGAACGATGCCACAAGCTCTTCCTCCGTTATCTCGGACACGGCGGCGTGAGCGCCTTCGCTCTCACCGAACCCACAGCAGGTTCGGATTCAGGCGGAGTCAGAACAACGGCCAAGCTCCTGAGCGCGAAGCTCACACCGCTTGCAGACGGTAGATATGCCTTCCGACTCGATGAACAGGACGAAAAGAGCATACGGTACCTGATCGATGCGGACAGGCTCGTTTTCACCAATCGTGGAATAGCGTGCCAAACACCGGATGGTCAAGCATCGGAAATAAAATATGACCGATACGATTACGCCTCAGACCAGGGTGCTCGATATTACGTGTATCAGGGGAATACCTGCGAGTTTCACGATATCGGACAGGTGCGTATGTCCAATGCCGGGCCGGTGTACGAATACTACAGTCTGACCGGCGCAAAGATGTGGATCACGAACGGCAGCATCGCGACCCAGTTTTGTCTCTACGCCCAGACGACGGAAGGCGTCACCGGCTTCATAGTGGACCGGCACAGCGAAGGCCTCAAGGTCGGGGCCGATGAGAAAAAGATGGGCCAGCGCGGATCGCCGACGAACGAGATATCCATCGATAGCGTACGCGTGCCGCGCGAGGCAGTGATCGGGTACGAGGGGCACGGCCAGGTGAACGCCCTCGAAACACTGAATGTGGGGCGCTGCGGCCTCGCTGTCGTATCCGGCGCTCTCATGCACAAGCTGCTGGAGGAGTCACGGAAGCATCTCCCCCCGTCGCCTGAGCGCGATCGCCTGCTCGGTGAAGCCGCTGCAATCCTGTTCGGGAGCGAGTCACTTGCCTTTTACCTCATCGGTCTCTTCGACCGGCCCCATGAATCGGTGCGCATGGAGTCGGCCATCGCCAAGTATGCCTGCTCCGAAGATATCCACGAACTCATTTCGCTCATTGAGCACGCATACGGGCCGGTTGGCCAGACCGAGAAGTTTCTCCTGGAAAAAGCGAGACGCGACGCCCGGATCCTCACGATCTACGAAGGCACGAATGAAGTGCAGCGGTTTCTGATCCTGAAGGACCTGATAGCCCAGACAGTTGCATGGGCCGGGCTTGCAGCGCTGCCGGATGACCACAGAGCGAGGACGCTTGCGGAATGGAAGAATACGCTCAGAGCGGCCGTGAAGGATGCGGCGGAACTCCTCGGCGATACGGCATGGTCCGATGCCATACTTCAGCCGGCCCTGTTTCCGCTTGCCGAGATGGCCGGAGAGATCCTGCGGCTTGAGTGCATCTATTATCGAATGGAATGGCTTGACAAGCGGAAAGCCTTTCTGGCGCAGTCCGATCCGGAATATGCGCCATCTCTCCTCGAAGCGGGAATGCGGGCCGCGGAGCGGACGGAAGCGCGCCTCGCAAGTATTTATGAAAAAATGAAACACGGATGGGAACAGGTGAAGGGGAACAGCAATATGCCGGAAGTGCGCGCAGCCGATGCGGCCCTCGATGCGCTCGCGGTAAGGCCGGCGCCGGTCGTTATTCCGCCGGGTAGCATGGGGGCGCGCATCCGCATCCTCGCAATTGTCCGGCCCGTTGCGGATCTGTCGCCCCATCCCGGAATTTCCGATAGTTCTGTTCGCGAGATCATCTGGCGGATCGATCCGGGTGATCTCGCCGGCCTGTCGCAGTTGCTCGATCTCAAGGCAGCCAGCGGCCCTCACGTGATCCTTGACGTGCTCATGCCCGGAGGGCCCGAGCACGACGATCTTTTGAGGTCATATGCAGGCGTCCGCGCCGACGACCTCCTCCGTCTCGACATCGACCCTGCCGCAGGGCCCGAGTATTACGTGAAAGCCGTGAGGGACCTCGAGGTTCTTCAGCAGTATGATCTTATCGTGACCGGCGCAAACTGCAGGAATGGAGAGCAAAGCCTCGGTGCGTATCTGGCGGGCAACCTTGGAAGGATCCACTACCGTCGCGGGCACATGGAGGCCAAGCCGGACGGGACGGGCTTGAACCATGTCGCTTTGCCGGCCGTGATAAGCATCACGGCGACGGCGATGGAAACGGGCATGGATATGACGGAAGCGGTCAGCTCTGTCTTTTCCGGGATACGGGTAATAGAACCGCCGGCGGCCGCGCCTCATGCTCAATTTTCGTTGCCTGCTGCGGCTGAGGCGGTTACGAGAACAATCACGGATGCTGCTCAGGCAGCGGACTATCTCAAAACGTATGCGGCCTCTGCCAGCTCGGCAGCGCCACCGGAGTACACAGGAGAACTTACGCGGGGCGCTCTTCCCGGCAACAGCGCAATTTGGGCAATATTCGACCCGAATGAGCAGAGGTCCAACCTCTCCGTGATACGCGCTGCACGGCTCGCTGCCGACGCGCTAGGGGAAAAAGCATATGCCGCGATTCCCGCACCAAGGGAGACATGGCCACTGCTCCTGGGGCTGGCACAGGCTCAGGGTTGCGATCAGGCGTTCTGCATCGACACGCACGGCGCCAGGCTTTCAAACGAGGGGAAGCGGGAGCTTATCCGCACCATGACGAAAGCGCCGAAAACGACATTCCTGTGTGCGGGACCGGAATGGGTAAGCGCATTTGCGTACGTGGCAGGGGGAACGGACGGTCCGCACTCGAGGACACTGCTCTGTTCGGGAGTTACCGGCATAAAGAAACAGGACTCGAAGACCCTTGTCTTCTCGCTGCCCGCGTACGAAGGGAAGCTTGTCCGGAACCGGGTACTGAAAGACGGTTCCGCTTTTGTCTCAATAGCCGCTGAAGCGGATTTCCCTCTCACAGCCGAAATGAAGTCTTTCAAGGCGGGAATCCTTGACTTCGCGATAGACGCCGATGGAATCATGCCCTTACCGCCGTCCACAGAGCCGACGCTCTCGCAGGCGGACGTGATCATCGATGTGGGATACGGGGTCAGGGACCGGTCCGGTTTCGAGCTTGCTCTGCAGCTCAAGAGGAAACTGGAGGCCCTGGGACTCGCCCCGATGTTTGGAGCAACGCGCAAGGTCACGCAGGACCTGAAGCTCCTGCCACTCGAAGCGCAGATCGGCCAGACCGGCGTGCGCGTGAACCCCAGGCTCGTCATCGCACTCGGCATCTCCGGCGCTCCGCAGCACATCGACTACATCGGCACACGCGCCGAAGTCCTCTGCTTCAACAAGGATACCGAGGCCCCGCTCATGAAGCTGAACCAGACCCGCGCCGCGCCGCGCGTGCATCCCATTGCGGGCGATTTGTTCGTGACCGTGAGGGAGTTGATCGAGAAGCTGTAACTGCGATTACCCTTCTCCGACCGTCAGATTCAACTGTTATCCGGAAATAGCGGTACTGGAATTGTTCCCTGATTCAGTGCTCCACTCGACCAACAGTTAATCACGAGGGGATCCACGTGAAGGACCTCGACTGCATCCAGTTCCTCCGATGGTCGCTCCCGAAGCTCCGCATGCGGTGGCAGGGATTCCGGAAGGTGCGTTCTCAGGTCTGCAAGCGTATCGATCGCCGTTTGCGCGAGCTGGGGCTGCCGGATGTCGGGGCCTATCGTTCTTACCTGAAAGATAATCCGGACGAATGGCGCATTTTCGATTCCTTTTGCCGCATCACCATCTCACATTTCTACCGCGATCGGGAAGTATTCCGTTTTATCGAGCGCGAAGTCCTGACGAAACTGTCCGAAGAAGCAACGGCACGAGGCGAAAAAGAACTCCGGTGCTGGAGCATCGGCTGCGCGTCAGGCGAAGAACCGTATACACTGGCACTGATCTGGAACATGGCCGCAGGCCTTTTTTTCACGTCACTAAAAATTGCGATTCTCGCCACCGACGTGGACAGAAGCATGATCGAGCGCGCAGAGGAAGGCTGCTATGCTTCAAGCAGTCTCAAAGACCTGCCCCCCCAGTGGACAGCCAGCGCCTTTGTCTGTCAGGAAGACCGTTTCTGCATACGCGCTGAGGAACGCGAGAAGGTGGTGTTTCTCGTACAGGACATCCGCAGAACAGCGCCGGACGGTCTTTTCCATGTCATTCTGTGCAGAAATCTTGTATTCACGTATTTCAACGAAAAGCTGCGAAAGGAAGTGCTCGCGCGCATGAGAGACAAACTGTATTCCGGAGGCGCGCTGGTCCTCGGCATCCATGAAACGCTGCCTGCGGGCTCTTCAGGATTCGGGCCGTGGCCGGGAAGTCCCGGAGTGTACCGAAAAAAGTGAACAGGAGTGAACGGCTTGCCCGAACCCAAGATGCTATATGATACCGATCCAAACCTTAACCGCGGTGGCGAAGATGATAGCCGCAAGGAGCCATTTCAAAAATCGCGTCTTGGTCTTCTTGCCGACGATGCTGCCGAGCCGCGCGGCCGGAATCGCGCCGGCAAGGAGCGGCAGGGCCATGAGAAAAGGCACCTGCCCGGTCGCGACCTTTCCCACCAATCCTGCCGACGAAGAGAACAATCCGATTGCGAGCGTGCTTCCGAGGGCCACCCGCAAGGGGATCTTGAGGATATAGAGCATTGTCGGAATGAGGATGAACGCCCCGCCCTGCCCTACGAGGCCGATGGAAAAACCGAGGAGTATTCCGATGCCGATTGCCGCCGTTTTATTGAAGTCCACTTGATCTTCGGTCAACTCGTCCTGAAGATAACTTCGAGGGATAAGCATCATCACCGCCGCGATGAGCGCCAGCGTTCCGAAAACCATGAGGAGGGGCCCATCAGGTATCTTTTTGGACACCAGTGAACCGATGAGCGACGATAGGAACAGGGAAAGGCCGAGGGTGAGAACGAGCGATTTATTCACGAGCGCATTCTTGTGGTAATAGAACATCGCCGTGAGGGCGGAGAAAAAACCCTGGATCATCGTAAGGCCGGTGATGCTCTTGACGTCGATTCCCGGGAGTCCCAACGAAGGCGGAACATACAGCAGCAGAGGAAACATGACGATGCCGCCGCCGATCCCGAGCAACCCGGAGAGAAATCCGACAGACAGGCCGGTCAGGGCCAGAAAGACGTAAAAGACGGCTTCCATCTATTTCTCCACGAAGATCCGCTTTGCTCCTTTTTCCGCTTCCTTGAGCACGTCCCCGATGTATGCCGCAAGCACATTCTCTTTCTGCAGCGCGGCAATGAGTCTTTTTGTTCTGTCCTTCGGCACAAAAATAAGGAGACCGCCCGACGTCTGCGCGTCGTTCATCAGGACCCGCTCGGTCGCGGAGACATCCCTGCCCCATTCCACGAGAGGATCGTAGTTCTTCTGATTGGCCTTCGTGCCTCCCGGGGCCGTACCCATCTCGCTGAGCCTGACCGCCTCGTCGAAAAAAGGCACCTGACTTACCCGAAGCCTCGCGTTCAGGTTGCTCGCCGTGAGCACCTCGTTCAGGTGGCCGATCAGGCCGAATCCGGTAATGTCCGTTGCCGTGCTGACGCCGACTTCAAGCATGATTTCGCTCGCCCGCTTGTTCAGCGTCGCCATGGACTTTATGAACTCCTCCGCGGTCCCGGCGCTGCATCTTCCGGCTTTGATGCCGGTTGCAATCACGCCTGTTCCGATTTTTTTGGTCAGAATCAGGGAGTCGCCTGGCCTGGCCTTCGTATTGTCCAGGATCCTGCCCGGATGGATCGAGCCCAGTACGGCATAGCCGAACTTCGGTTCCTTGTCCTTGATCGTATGGCCGCCGATGATCGGTACGCCGGCCTCGGTCATCTTATCGAAGCCGCCCTGGATGATGCGTTTGTTAATTTCCCGGAAATCCTCGCTGCCCGGGAGCGCGGCAATGTTGAGTGCCGTCAGCGCCTTTCCACCCATCGCATAAACGTCGGAAAGGGCATTCGCTGCGGCGATGGCGCCGAACCAGTAGGGATCGTCAACAATGGGCGTGAAGAAATCCGCAGTCAGAACCATGGCCATGTCGTCCGAAATGCGATAGACGCCCGCATCATCCGCGTTCGCGGATCCTACGAGTACATTCGGGTCGGCTAATTGTGGCAAGTGTCCCAGGACCTGGGACAGATCAGCAGGGCTGAATTTCGATGCTCAGCCGGCGCAGCTTGAAAGATGCGTAAGTTTGATTTCCATCGTACTCCGGCCCCCTTTCTGGCTCAGTTGTTGGTCAGCGTCTTCTTTCGCCGGAATAGGTCCCTTTTTCGTTACCGGGCATCAGGCACAATCATGCTATTCTATTTCTTTGTTGATGTCAACGAAACTTGTTGATCCGCCCAGAAGGCCTGTTTTCCTTGTTATATAGTACCGAGGAGCACATCGACACCCGGTGGCTATTTCAGAATGGATATAAGCGGTTTCAGGTTGGCGAGAAATTTCCAACAGCGGTCTCGATACACGGCGTCAGGGTCGGGTGATGATGTGATTAGGAGAGAAATGCAACAGGGCCAATGTCAACAGTAAGGACCCAAAAGATATCTATGATTCAATGATGGGAATAAAGTACTAATATTTAGTATAACATTCCGTTTTAGAGCAATACGCCCCCCGGTATGCATCACGCGCAGGTTTTCAAATTTGACAGGATGACTGGAGGAGAGATACATTTTTACTAGTGGTAACTGTTTCTTGATGGAAAAGAGGTGGTCGGAATGTCAACCAAAGCTATAAAATGGAGCAGCGTGCTCCTGATTATCAGCGGAGTGCTACTCGCGGCGCCGATTCTGTTCCATCCCGATATGAGCAAACCGGGTTACGCGCTTCTGGGCGCCTGGGTGCCGGTGCATGTTCTGCTCGGGATATCGGCCCTCGCAGGTCTGGCAGGCCTGATCGTGTTCTATGGAGCTATGAGCCCGAAGATCACGGTGTTCGGCCATGTGGCCGTCTGGTTCGCCATCGTGGGGACCGCGCTTCTGGCCGGCCTGATGTTTTTTGTGGAGTCGGCGATTGTCCCGGTCCTGGCCGGCGATCCGACATATGAGCCGCTCCTCGGCATGACCGGCCCGCTCATGACAGGCGCCTTCGGCGCTTTGGCAATGCTCTCAATGGTGATTGTGTCCATCGGGTTCATCTTATTCGGAGGATACCTGATTTGGGCGAAGGTCATATCACCCGTTAACGGCGCCCTCTTCATAATCGGTGCGCCGCTTGCCGCCTTCAGCCCGCCTTTCCCCTATATCGTGGGGATCATCGGCGGAGTGCTGTTGGGCATTGCCATTGGGTGGCTCGGCGTGTCGATCCGCACGGGCCGGGCCCATGACACGCTCGAAACAACCCTGCGAATTCACGATGAGTGCCTTGCCCAAGCAGGCGGCCGTCCATAAACGCGTCGTCTTCTCCCTGCCGGTTGAGTGGAGCCCCCTTGGGCATCCCGACAGGTTGGGACTACAACTATAATAACGCGACAATAACGTGACCGCTCCCTGCACCAAGCGTTTACGAGTCCGATAGCGTAGCCTGCTCTTGCGAAGATGCGGCCATAAACGAGTGCAGGGCGCGGGTTACGGCGCGTTCCTAATAACTTTGACGTGTCTGATTGCAAGGTGCGTACTTTTGTTGCATTGATAGTTATTTCAGACAGTGATATCTTTTAATCAGAAAGATTGAGCATCAAGGGTACACCGTGCTCAATTGCATCCCGCGACTTGCAATCCTCTCCGGCTGAAGCCGGGAGAGTAATGCGCCGTAATCCGCGGGAGGTCGCGTTGTTATAAGGAGCCTTCGGCTCCTGCCGGAGGGGCTGCACTAAAAAGGAGATGAAGACATGAAAATAAATAAAATAGGTATCGTCGGATCGGGTCGTATCGGGGGAACTCTTGGGATTCTGCTCGCAAAGGCAGGATACGAGGTTCTCTATAGTTCAAGACATCCTGATACCCTCAAAGACCTTGTCAAGACCGCCGGGCCGAAAGCCTGCGCCGGGACCATCGCAGAAGCAATCGCATTTGGAGATGTGATCGTGGTATCGGTTCCCTTGAAGGCCTTACCGGAACTTGACGCTGAAACAAAGGAGGCCCTGAAGGGCAAGATTGTGATTGACACGTCGAATCCTTATCCTCAGAGAGACGGAGTGATTGCGGAAGAGGCAAGAAAAGACCCGGGCGGTATGGGAGCCTTTGTGTCCCGTCTTCTGCCGGGTGCAAGAATAGTAAGGGCATTCAATACGGTGTATTCTGAAGACCTCAAAAAAACAGTGAACAACAGGGGTGAGAAAATCGGGATTCCGATAGCCAGCGACGACCCGGAAGGATTGAAAGCTGCCACCGAGCTTGTGGAGCAGGCGGGTCTTGATCCTGTTGTCGTGGGAGGCTTGAGCACATCAAAACTGTTCGATGTTGGAACAGCGGTGTATGCAACGAGCGCCCCGGCAAGGGTGATCAGAGAAAAATTACACTTAAAAACTGCCGGATCAATACGTGCGGCTTAGTCGGCTCAAACAGCGTCACGGAGCTGCGTCCGTAAAGGATTTGCCTTACTCACGAGGAAAAGAGAAAGGTCTGACATTAAAGCCTCCAGAACGCTCAACGGGGAATGTTAATCATTTTAGAACTTACCGTCTGTGCGGTTTTCTCCAGCGCATCAATGAAAACAGGTTCTTCTGACTTTTGTGTGGGTGGTATAAGCGTTCATATGACTTATCATGCTGGATTAACGGTCCTTACTCAAGCTTGTTGTCACCTTTCTTGCGTGCCCAAGAAAGGTGACCCAAAGAAGGGCACCCGGCGAAAATCCTTTACGGCATGCTCGGTCATCCTCGGTACATTTCGGAAACTCGCCCTTCGGGCT
>JBLMWN010000133.1:0-15919 GCA_050257255.1 Betaproteobacteria bacterium
GTTCTTCAGCGTGTCGATCCGTACTTCCTGCTCGCCCACGCCTGTTTCACTGTGAGCGGTTAAAACAGTCTCACCGGTCTCTTTCTTGATCTCTGCAGCGATTCTGTCGATAAGCTTTTTAACGTCCATACCGCCGATCATCGCGACTTTGCCCAAGGAAGCGATTCGACCCACCGTTTTTCGCATGAACGGGTTGTCCAGCATCTTGAATTCCGGGTTCAGGTTGACTAGGAAATCCTTAAGAAAGGGATAAAGGTTCAGAAGATCATTTACTTTTGTTCTTGGGCTCAATTCCATAGTTGTTCTCCTTTTTTGATAAATAATATCATGGAGCTCTGTTTAATTCTATGATTTTCGTCATGAATCCTGAACATACATATACTGATATTTTATCTGATTTTCACCTCATTTTATGATAAGCTTAGCAAGAAAATAGGTATAAAATAACAGGCGCAGATAATTTTTTTACAACGCAGCAGTTTCGATTTTTAGTAATTGCTTTTAGAAATAGTAATCCGATGCAACAATCACAAAATAGGGTACACTCTAAAAAAAGTCCTTATAAAAGCGACAATTGTGGGCGGAGACGCGCTACAAGCCAAATATCTCAAGAATGCAAGATGGATGTTTAAATCAACAGCAGATAAACAGAGATAGAATTAATCAAGAGGCTAAAGTAATATGAGCGTATTAATCGGCAAGGATATCGAGAAAGCTTTAAAAAATAAATTGATCAATATCGAACCACTCGAAAAATCGCAGATCGGACCTGGTTCAATTGATCTTACTCTCGGTAATGATTTCAGGATTTTTAAAAAACAATCAAAGATCTATCACGTAAAAAATGATTCTCGTTTTCAGGATATAACCAAAGATATTCATGTTAAAGATGGCGATTATATAATTATAAAACCAGGTGAGATGATTTTGGGAATCACAAAAGAAAAAATCACTCTTGCCGATAATATATCGGGTCGACTTGAAGGGAGAAGCAGATTTGCACGTTTTGGACTCGCTGTTCATGTTACCGCTGGTTTTATGCACCCCGGCATCTCCAACCATCAAGTTTTAGAAATAGTTAATTTAGGCCATGCGCCATTAGCCTTATATCCTGGTACCAGGATTTGCCAATTTATATTTGAAAAATGCGACGGTCAAGCTAAATATCAGGGAAGATTTATTAAGCAAGTCAAACCATAACCTTAATCAGAGGGGAATCCGGGCCGCCGGCGAGGCCGAAGGCGCGAAGATCCTGCCATCGGCAAATCAACTGCCAAAGCCTGTGAACTGCAGAACAAGGCAGGCAGCAGGGCGTGCCGGCCACTGAGATCGCAAAGCAAATCGAGATCGGCAATGTCAAAGTTACGCCCGACTTCCTTATCCAGGGAGATGGAAACCTTGGAGGGCATTCTTGAAAATAAAATTTCAGGAACGGCCAATCCTTTTGTTGCTCCGCGAAATGCACCTGAAGCGAAATACGCGGAAGCAGCCCGGTAGCGGACCCACGAGTGATACCCGGGGAAGGCGAGGATGAGTTCATCCTCGCCTTTTTTGCCCCGGATTCGTCCAAAAAACCCTTGCAACTGCTGAAAAAATAAACTATAATTTCAAATCCCCCAGCCAGGTTTTTTGTTATGTCCATACAGAAAATAGAGAAGCTCCGGAAAAAGATCGACGAGATCGACAATAAACTCGTAGACCTGCTGAACGAGCGCGCACGGATCGTCATTGATGTCGGGAACATCAAAAAGGCCGAAAAGCTGGATTTTCACTCACCTTCCCGGGAGCGGGAGATCCTTGAGCGTCTTACCGCCTACAATAAGGGGCCTTTTCCCCAGGATACCTTGCGGGCGGTATATCGCGAGATTCTTTCGTCATCACTCTCTCTTGAACGCCCGCTCAAGATCGCCTACCTTGGACCGCGCGCCACGTTTACCCACATGGCGGGTATGCAGCAGTTCGGCCTCGCGGCCCAGTATGTGCCGGTCGAGAACATCAAGGACGTGTTCAGTGAGGTGGAGCGCGGCCGGGCCGATTACGGCGTGGTCCCCATCGAGAATTCCACGTCAGGAGCGGTGATCTACACTCTCGACATGTTTATCGACTCGGACCTCAAGATATCGGCAGAGATCATGCTCGAGGTGTCGCAGCACCTCATAAGCAAGTCGGGCAAGATCGAGGACATCAGAAAGATCTACACGATCTCACCTGCGGCCGCGCAGTGCAGGCAGTGGCTCGAGAAAAACCTGCCCGGAGTGCCGATCCTGGATGCGCCGAGTACGGCGAGGGCTGCCGAAATGGCGGTGGAGGACCCTACGGCCGGAGCAATAGCCAGCGAGATGGCGGCCGTGCTTTACGGGCTCCAGATCGTGGCCAAAAAGATCGAGGACAGCTCCAGCAACATTACCCGTTTCCTCGTCATCGCCCCGAAATCTCCTGGGAAAACGGGCCGTGACAAGACCTCGATCATGTTCTCCATCAAGGACAAGGTCGGCGCGCTCTATACCATGCTTGCACCTTTTGCCGAGAGAGGGATCAATCTCAACCGGCTCGACGCCCGGCCGTCAGGAAGGAAGGTCTGGGACTATGTGTTTTTCCTCGATATGGAAGGACACATTGAGGATGAAAAAGTCGCGCAGGCCATCGAAACCTTGAAAAAGGACTGCATGTTCTTAAAGGTCCTCGGCTCATACCCGAAAAGCCAGTAGCTTAGAATGCTGAGGGCATGGGCAATGCGCAGGGGGCAAGGGTTTAACCGATTTAACCCTGCTTTATGCTCCATGCGATGCCCCGCTACCTTTTCGGCAATTTCCAGTTTACTGAGGTTACAATATGATCAGCGTCTCAGAAAATATCAGGTCTATATCACCTTACGTTCCGGGAAAACCGGTCGAGGAGCTTGAACGCGAACTCGGGATCAGCGGGAGCATCAAGCTTGCTTCGAACGAGAACCCGCTGGGCCCGTCGCCCAAGGCGATGGCTGCCATAAAAAAGGCGGTTGAAGGGCTGAACCGCTACCCCGACGGCAGCGGTTTCTACCTTTCTCAGGCGCTTGCCAAGAAATACGACGTGGACATTTCCCAGATCATCCTGGGCAACGGCTCGAACGAGCTTATCGAACTGGTGGTACGCACCTTTGTTCAGCCCGGGGACGAAACCATCGGGGACGAGATCATGTCGGCCGATCCTTCCTTCGTCGTGTACAGGATGATCACCCAGGCTGCCGGCGGAACGAACGTGATCGTTCCGTGCAAGGACATGCGGCATGACCTCGAGGCCATGGCAGAGCGGATTACGCCAAAGACCAGAATCGTTTTCATCGCAAACCCGAACAACCCGACAGGCACGATGAATACGAATGTCGAGATGGACCGGTTCATGGAGCGCGTTCCCGATCATGTGATCGTGGCCGTCGATGAAGCGTACTTTGAGTATGTCACGCATGCCGATTACCCTGATTCGGTAGACTATCTGAAGGCAGGGAAGGACGTGCTCGCGCTCAGGACGTTCTCCAAGATTTACGGGCTTGCGGGGCTGCGCATCGGCTACGGCATCACGACAGCCGGGATCGCCGAGTTGATGAACAAGGTCAGGCAGCCCTTCAATACGAATTTGCTGGCGCAGGTCGGCGCTCTGGCTGCCCTGGCGGACCGCAAACACGTCGAGAAGTCGATCGCGATCAACAACGAAGGAAAGCAGTATCTCTATCAGTCCTTTCAGCAGCTCGGAGTATCGTACATCCCGACGGAGACCAATTTCATTCTCTTCGAGACGCGTCTTGACGGACGGGAGCTGTACCATGCGCTGCTCAAGCAGGGCGTGATCATCCGGCCCATGGGCGGCAACAGGCTCAGGGTCACGATCGGGCTTCCGGAAGAGAACAAACGGTTCGTGGCGGAGCTGGAAAAGATTGTGAAAGCATAGGGCAAGAGCAGAGCTTAAACACTTACGCCAGGAACTCTGTTGCCTGCAGTTTGTCGTCCTATTTTAGAGAAGGATCACTATGATCATCGTTGTGAAGCCGGATGCGACCACGGAACAGGTCGACCACATTATAAAAAAGATCAAGGACCTGGGACTGCAGGCCCATGTGTCAAAGGGTACGGAGCGGACCATTATCGGCGCGATCGGCGACGAGGCTGTTCTTCGGAGCGTTCCGCTCGAGGCCATCCCGGGTGTAGAAAAGGTGCTCCCGATCCTGAAGCCCTTCAAGCTGGCGAGCTGGGAGTTCAGGAGAGAGAAGACCGTTATCAGTGTCGGCGGGCAGCAGATCGGCGACAAGCGGATCGCAGTCATGGCCGGCCCCTGCGCAGTCGAAAACAAGGCGCTGCTCATCGAGATTGCAAAAGACGTCAAGGCTGCCGGAGCCAATTTCATCCGCGGCGGTGCATTCAAGCCGCGCACGTCGCCCTATGCCTTCCAGGGGCTCGAAGAAGAGGGACTCAAGTATCTTGCCGAAGCGCGGGAGCGCGTCGGGCTGCCGATCGTAACCGAGGTGATGGACCCCCGGGACATCGAGATGATTGTCAAATACGCGGACGTGCTCCAGATCGGCGCACGAAACATGCAAAACTTCCGGCTGCTCAAGGAAGTCGGGCTGTGCAAGAAACCAGTGCTCCTCAAGCGCGGCATATCGGCCACGATCAAGGAATGGCTCATGTCCGCCGAATATATCATGTCCGGCGGCAACCACAATGTAATCCTCTGCGAGAGGGGCATCCGTACGTATGAAACAGCAACGCGGAACACGCTCGATCTTTCCGCGGTGCCGGTGCTCAAACAGATGACGCACCTTCCTGTCATCGTGGACCCGAGCCATGCCGTGGGCAAGTGGGACCTGGTGGCGCCCATGGCAAAGGCAGCGGTTGCGGCCGGCGCCGACGGGCTGATCATCGAAGTGCATTCGAACCCGGAAGAGGCGCTCTGCGACGGCGAGCAATCGCTCAAGCCCAAGATCTTCAAGCAGCTGATGGATGAGATGAAACCGATCGCGGCTGCGCTGGGAAGGGAACTGTAACAATTGCGGATCGCGGAACGAAAACCATGCGGGCGGCCATTCCGCTTGGGAAAAGATTCATCGGACAGGATAATAGGATTACCGAGACACGAACTTTGAATCCTGTGTATCCCGTACATCCTGTCAAAAGGTTTAAATTATTATTTCCTTGGTCATAAAATCATAACAACTCATGTCACTTCACTTTAACAACGTCACTATCATCGGCGTCGGGCTGATCGGCGGTTCTTTGGCCAAGGTCCTGAAGACGAAAAATATTGCCGGCCGCATTACGGGCGCGGGCAGGAGCAGAGAAACACTCGAACTGGCGCTCAAAAACGGCGTGATCGACCGCATGGGGAAGGGTATCTCACACGCGGTTGAAGACGCCGACCTGGTAGTCCTTGCCTCGCCGGTCGGGACTTTCGAACGTATCGTGCGCGAGATCGGGCCGCATTTTAAAAAAGGTGCGATTCTCACCGACGTGGGCAGCGTCAAGGGAGCGCTCATCAGGAAGATCGAGGATGCCATACCCTCTGGCATTCATTATGTTCCGGCGCACCCTATCGCGGGCAGGGAAAAGTCCGGCGTCGTTGAATCCACGGAAACGCTCTTCCAGGACCGCCGCTGCATCCTTACCCCAACGGTCAGGACGGACAAAAAAGCGCTCGAGGCCGTGCAGGAAATGTGGATCGCCGCCGGGGCCGAGGTGATCATTATGGATGCCGACCTGCACGACAAGGTCTTCGCCGCCGTAAGCCATCTCCCTCATGTTGCCGCCTTTGCCATGATGTGCGCGGTTGCGGAGTTGAACACGGGCACGAAGGACTACCTTCAGTTCTCCGGCGCGGGGTTCCGGGACTTTACCCGGATAGCCGCGAGTTCTCCGGAAATGTGGAAGGACATCTGCATCATGAATCGAGACAACCTCATCCAGATGATCGACCGTTACGTGTCCTCGTTGAACCGGTTCAAGCGGGAAATCATCGCCGGAGACGAAAAGAGGCTGGAAAAACATTTGAAAACGTCGAGCGACATGCGAAGAGGACTGCAATAATGTCGGACCTCATCGTCAAACCGTCACGCGGTCTTCACGGCGAGATCGTCCTGCCGGGAGATAAGTCCATTTCGCACCGGTCGGTGCTGTTCGCAGCCGTTGCCGAAGGCAAAACGGCCATCAACGGATTCCTCGCCGGCGAGGATACTCTCAACACGGCAAAGGCGGTGCAGGCCATGGGGATCGCCGTCGACGGCCTCGGCACCAGCTGTCTTATGGTCCACGGGAAAGGACTGGACGGTCTCACGGAGCCTTCCGGCGTACTCGATCTGGGTAACTCAGGCACGGGTATGAGGCTGATCGCGGGACTGCTCGCGGGGCAGGATTTTTTTTCTGTCCTGACCGGCGACCAATATTTAAGACGTCGGCCTATGGCCAGAATCGTTGAGCCGCTCCGCCGGATGGGGGCTGTGATCGACGGCCGCTCCGGAGGCAACCTGGCACCGCTTGCGATCAGGGGCAGCGGCCGGAAAACCAGGGCCATCGAATTCACGAGTCCCATAGCCAGCGCGCAGGTGAAATCAGCGCTTCTTTTGGCCGGACTTTACGCGGATGGCGAAACGACCGTGAACGAACCGTCCAAATCCAGGGACCACACGGAGCGCATGCTCCGTTTCTTCGGAGTCGACGTAAAGGAGCAGGGAACGCGCGTCGCGCTGAACGGACGTCAGGCGCTGCGACCGAAAGGCCTGATCGATATTCCGTCCGATATATCGTCGGCCGCGTTCTTCATGGTTGCCGCGTGCATCGTGCCCAAGTCGGACCTGACGATCAAAAACGTAGGGGTGAATCCCACGCGTACGGGCGTCATCGATGTCCTGACGGCGATGGGCGCTGATATCACCCTTGAGAATCCTCACGAGCAGGCAGGCGAGCCCGTCGCGGACATCCGCGTGCGATACCGAAAACTGCGGGCAGCGAAGATTGCGGGTGAGACGATTCCGCGGGCAATCGACGAGATCCCGGTGCTTTCCGTTGCCGCGTCCTTTGCCGCTGGCACGACGGTCATTCAAGATGCGTCCGAGCTCCGCGTGAAGGAATCAGACCGGATTGCGACCATGGCCGCTGAACTCAGAAAGCTGGGCGTCGTTGTTCAAGAACTCCCCGACGGCATGAAGATCACGGGCAACGATTCGCTTGACGGTGCCGTCTGCGAGAGCCACGGCGACCATCGCGTTGCAATGTCCATGGCCGTGGCAGGCCTTGCCGCCAGGGGAGAAACGGTCATTCGCGATACCGCATGGGTTGACACTTCGTTTCCCGGCTTCGAGCGCTTGCTGAGACAGGCGGCATATTGAAACGCTGCGAGGAAGAGCCTATTCGTATGACAAAAAAGAAAAACGGACTGGTCATCGCGATTGACGGTCCATCGGGCGCTGGCAAGAGCACGACAGCGCGGCTCCTGGCGAAGCGTCTCGGCTATCTCTATATCGACACCGGAGCGATGTACCGTGCCGTGGGCTGGAAAGCGAAGCAGGAAGGCATCGATCCGGCTGATGAAGAAAAACTTGCTGATTTGTGTCGGCGCACCGAGGTCACGATTAAAAAAGACAATAGCGATCCGCGGTTTTACATAGACGGGCACGATGTGACGAGCGATATCCGAACACCTGAGATGGGGATGATGGCGTCGGCAGTGTCTAAATCTCCTTCGGTGAGAGCCCACCTGCTCACGCTCCAGCGCGAGTTAGGCAGGAACGGCGGCGTTGTCATGGACGGGCGGGACATCGGCACCGTCGTGTTCCCGGACGCTGACGTGAAATTTTTTCTGGATGCGAGCCCGGAAGAGCGGGGGCATCGCAGGTACCTTGAGCTGAAGGCAAAGGGCATGGACGTGAATCCGGAGCGGATCACCCGGGAGATCAGGGACCGCGACGAACAGGACAGCGGTCGCTCGCTCGCACCGCTCCGGCGCGCTGATGACGCTGTATTGGTCGATTCAACAAGGATTGACATCGACGAGGTTCTGAAACTGATGCTGTCCGAAATAGCGAAAGTGAAATGAGAACATATGAAAGTATTTCTGGCTGACAAGGCAGGGTTCTGCTTCGGCGTGAAGCGGGCTATCAATACGGCATTTGAAGCTGCAGGCAAGGGGCGTGTCTATTGTCTGGGGCCACTCATTCACAATCCTCAGGAAGTCGAGCGTCTGCTTCGGGAGGGCGTCGAAACGGTTGACGATTTTACCGCGCTGAAACCGGGAGATTCCATCATCATCAGGTCCCATGGCGTTCCACCCCGCGTGCTTGCTCAAGCGCACGATATGGGTCTTACCATCATTGATCTTACCTGTCCCTTCGTCGGCAAGGCGCAGCGCGACGCCGAAGCGCTTCATAAGGAAGGATACCAGGTCGTGGTGGCCGGGGAGAAAAAACACCCGGAAGTCCAAAGCATCCTGGGCTACGCGGGGGAAAATGCGGTTGTCGTGGAAACGGCCGAGGATATAGAGAGCCTCAATCTCCAGGCCCGGATCGGGGTTGTTGCGCAAACCACGCAATCGTATAGCAATTTTTCCGAAATTGTGCTAAAATTACTGCGTCTTTCCAAAGAATTAAAGGTTTTCAACACCATCTGCAGCTCAACGAAGGAGCGTCAAGAAGCGGCCCGTATTCTTGCAAGCCAGGTTGACGTCATGCTGGTGGTAGGAGGACGTAACAGCGCGAATACCAGCAGACTGGCGTCCGTGTGCCGTCATGAAGGAAAACCCACGTACCACATCGAGGTGGCGGATGAGATCAGGCCCGAGTGGCTGGTGGGCGTTAATACGGTGGGCGTGACGGCCGGAGCATCAACACCCGACTGGATTGTTGATGGCGTTCTCGAAAGATTGCAGCAGGAAAAGGTCGGCCGGTAGGCGGACCCGCAATTACTCCGTCAGGGAAAACCGTCGGGTCCTGTCGGCGGAGGCATGGTTTTTCGGAGATCGTGAATGGACCGCTATCGATCACTGTTAGAGCATTTCCATTTACTGACGGAGTTTACTTTAGGAGGTGTGGACGTTTCATGAGCGAAACACGAGAAGACATCGAGCACGAAGAAAATAATAATGCAACCGGACAGGAAACGGAGTTTGAGAAGCTCTATAGCCAGTCCATGAAGCGTTTTAAGTCCGGGACCGTCGTTCGGGGCCGGGTGCTGCAGATCCGGTCAGGCGTAGTAATGTTGGATCTCGGATACAAGTCGGACGGCATCATTCCCGTGGAACAATTCACGGAAGAAGAGCTTAAGTCGCTTAAACCCGGTGACGAACTGGAAGTCCTCCTTGAGGCCGCAGAAGACGCGAATGGGAACATCATGCTCTCCCGTGACAAGGCGAAAAAACTGCAGGTCTGGGACGACCTGAACCGGGCGTACCAGACCGGGACACTGATAAAAGGAAAGGTGGTTGCGTCAATCAAGGGAGGATTGTCGGTCGATATCGGCGGAGTGACAGCGTTCCTGCCAGGATCACAGATCGATATCAAACCCGTTCACAACCTCGGCCAGTTCGTCGGCCAGACCATGGACATGAAAATCATCAAGATGAACTCCGGCCGCGGCAATATCGTCCTCTCCCGCAGGGCCATCCTGGAACACCAGCAAAACCTGAAAAAAGAAGCGACCCTCTCATCGCTTGCCGAAGGCCACATTGTGAGCGGTGTCGTCAAGAACATCACTGACTACGGCGCCTTTATCGACCTTGGCGGCATTGACGGGCTTCTGCATATCACCGACATTTCCTGGGGCAGGATCAACCACCCATCGGAGGCGTTCAAGGTCGGCGACCGCGTTGACGTCGTTGTGCTCAAGTACGACAGGGAAAAGCAGAAGGTATCGCTGGGGATGAAGCAGAGGACACAGGACCCTTGGCAGACCGTTGCCGACAAATACCCCGTCGGCAGCAGGGTGCGCGGCAAGGTGATGAGTCTGGCCGACTACGGCGCCTTCGTCGAACTGGAGCACGGTGTGGAAGGGCTGGTCCATGTTTCCGAGATGTCCTGGACCCAGAAGGTCAAGCATCCATCCAAGGTCGTTTCCGTCGGAGACATGATCGATGCGCAGGTGCTTTCCGTTGATCCGACCGGCAAGCGCATTTCGCTCGGCATGAAGCAGATCGAGCCCAATCCCTGGCAGACGATCGGCGAACGATACCCCGTCGGCTCCGAGGTCGAAGGCAAAGTTAAGACTGTCACGGATTTCGGCGTTTTCATAGGCATCGAAGAGGGCATCGACGGTCTTGTCCACATCTCCGACCTGTCTTGGACCAAGCATATCAAGCACCCGTCTGAAGTGCTCAAGAAAGGGCAAAAGACAAAAGCTGTGATCCTCGCTCTTGACCCCATGAAGGAGCGTATTTCACTGGGGGTCAAGCAGCTGACACCGGATCCCTGGGAGAAGGTCATTCCGGAGCGGTACAAGGTCGGCCAGGATGAAAAAGTCAAGGTGACGAAAAAGGCCGACTTTGGGATATTCGTTGAAATGGAGCACGATATCGAGGGCCTGATCCCAATGTCAGAGGTCCCGAAAGACTCACCGGAGATCAAAGAAGGCGCCGAAGTGACCGCCCGCGTCATCAAAGTGGACAAAGGCGACCGCAAAATCGCCCTTTCGATCAAGGCTAATATCAAAGGCCAGGACCGGTCGACTCTCCGTGAATACATGAACCAGCAGGAAAAACCCGACACAACTATCGGCGCTCTGCTCAAGGAACGGAGCTGATACACCATGAAACGAAATTCCCTTCTGATCGTGATTGCGACTGCTGTGGGGCTGGGAGTGCTGTTTGTCATCATCCTCTCGATTGCCACGTTTCTTTCCGGAGGGAGGCGGACATCATCTCCCCTGGCAGTTGGGGGAAGAGGCAATGTAGCGCTCGTCAAGATCGAAGGGCTGCTCGTGACTTCCGAGAACGTCGTGGAGGAACTGGCTGACTATGCCGAGGATGGAACCATCAAGGCCATCGTTCTCAGGATTGACAGCCCCGGAGGCGGCGTGGTGGCGTCTCAGGAAATCTATAATGCCGTGAAGAATGCAAAAAAAGAGGGGAAAAAAATCGTTGTCTCCATGGGTTCCGTGGCCGCATCGGGAGGCTACTACATAGCGGCCGCTGCAGATAAGATCGTGGCCAATCCGGGAACCATGACAGGAAGCATCGGTGTCAAAATGGAGTTCGCCAATGTGGAGAAGCTTCTGGAAAAGATCGGCGTGAAGGGGATGGTTGTGAAATCCGGAGAGTACAAGGACATCGGCTCGCCGTTCCGGAATATGACCGATCAGGAACAGAAGCTCCTCCAGGGTGTGATTGATGACGTTCATAGCCAGTTCATTGAAGCTGTTTCCGAGGGGCGGCGTCTGCCGGTAGCCGACGTGACGGCCATTGCCGATGGCCGTATTTTTACCGGACGACAGGCGCTTTCGCTGAAGCTCGTAGACCAGATGGGGGACCTTAAAGACAGCATCCGGATCGCGGGGACGCTGGCTGGAATCAGGGGAAAACCGAAGGTCGTGGAGAAAAAGAAGAAAATCCCCTTCCTCGATTACCTGAAAGAGGAGACGGCATCCTGGATCGGGGACATTATTGCCAGGGGGATCAACAGGAGCACCGTAACATTACAATATCGCTGATTGTTGCCGGTCATTACCATGTATTATGAGGAGGGTATTGCATGACAAAGGCGGAACTGGTAGATAAGATAGCCGAAAAAAAGCCCGGATTAACCAGGAAGCAGGTGGAAGTCGTCGTTAATACGGTGCTTGACGGCATCAAGGATGCGCTGTCCCGGGAAGATAAAGTCGAGATTCGGGGCTTCGGGAGTTTCCGTGTCCGCTTTCGCCGGGCCAAGGAGGGAAGGAATCCTAAGACCGGGGAGACCGTGCAGGTGCCGCCCAAGAAAGTGCCCTTTTTCAAGGCAGGTAAGGAGATGCGGGAAATAGTTGATGGCAAGCTATAGCTTACTTTGTGCATCGATTTTGATTATTCCCTTTTGAATCGCAAATTTTATGAAGCCGGCCCGGCTGTGGATGCCGAGCTTCTCCCCGAGGTTGGTTTGATGGGCGATGACGGTTTTGACGCTGATGCTGAGCATGTCGGCAACTTCCTTGTGCGTGTACCCTTCGGCGACCAGTTTTAACACCTGCTTTTCCCGGTCCGAAAGTTTTTCGTAGAGATCCTCTTCATCTGTTACCTTGTCTCCATGGAGATACCGCGCGACAACTTCACTGGCGATGGAGGAGTAAAGGTACAATTCCCCCCTGCTGATCGCTTTAAGCCCCGTGATGAGGTCGCTTCCCACCGCCTTTTTAAGCAGATATCCTGAGACCCCTGCCTTGAGAAAACGGGTTATATATTCTTTGTCTTCATACTGGGTCAGCACGAGCACTTTTGTGTCGGGCCACGTCTTCTTGATTTCGACGGTCGCTTCAAGCCCGCCGAGTTTAGGCATGTTGATGTCCATGATGATGATATCGGGATGATGCTTTCCCGTTTTCTCGATCGCCTCAATGCCGTCGGAAGCCTCTGCAACGACTTCGAACTCGTCGCAGAGCTTAAGGAATGCCACGATACCCTCGCGAACGAGAGCGTGATCGTCAGCAATCAGCACTTTCATTTTATGAAGCATGTCTAACCTCCGTTGGCTTCAGGGGGATCTGTACGGCGATCCTCGTACCGATGCCGGGCTGGGAGCAAATTTCCATCGCTCCTCCGATCAGCAGCGCCCGCTCTTTCATCCCCATGATGCCCAGACCCCGGCGGTCCCGGGTATCGGAGGCGTGGAGAAATAGCGAGCTGAGGTCGAAACCGACCCCATCGTCCTCGATTTCGGCGTAGACAGATTTTTTGTCGCATTTGAAGAGCACGAAGACATTTTCCGCCTGGGAGTGTCGCGCAATGTTCACGACGGCCTCCTGCACAATTCTGAACACAATGGTTTCCACCTCAGCCCGGAATCGTGTCTCCTTTACTCCCGCAGTGTTGATGAAATAGTGAATACCTTTCTCCCTGAGGTGGATATCGAGGAGTGATTGGACCGCAGCGATGAGCCCCAGATCATCAAGCAGCGATGGCCTCAGGTTCTGCATAATCGAGAGCAACCCGTCATAGGCCTTCATGATGATGCCGCGGATGGTGTCGATCTTGTCCATGGTGATCTTCGCGGGTTGGAGGCGGCACATATCGACCCTCATGAGCACCGCCGAAAGCTCCTGGAGCGTATCGTCGTGCAGCTCCCGCGCGATCCGTTTGCGCTCCTCCTCTTGAGTGGAGATGAGTTTTTTTAACAGCTTTTCCGCCCGCTTCTGGCTCTCGTTGATCTGCCGCGTGCGCTCCCTGACCCGCGTCTCGAGCTCCTGGGTATGCCGGTGAATCCTTTCCATCGACTCAACGAGTTTTCCCCTCATGGTTTCGAAACTGTGGCTCAGGACCCCGATCTCGTCGCTTCCCTGAGGAGCAATCGGGCTTGACAGATCGCCCCGCGCGATGCGGTCAGCGCCGCGGATGAGCTCCCTCAGCGGGTTGACGATGCTGCGGTTGATGCCGATAGTCAGGATCAGCGCAGTTCCGATGAATATGAAGCCGAGGCTGATGAACAGCCTTTTGAGGTTCGCCGCGGGAGCGAAGACATCTGCTTTCAGTTCCTGTATGGATATTCCCCAGGGGGCAGTTTCGAGCGGAACGAATGCAAGAACAGTAGAGAGTTTCTCTTTCCGGTTTCCGGCCTCGTGACAGACGTGGCAGGTTGCCACCCGTTCTTTCCGTTCACTGATGATGGTGGTGAAAAAACTGTTTCTGTCGCATTGGGTGAACATCCGCGAAGGATTTGATGATGCGATAACCAACCCGTTGGAATCAACGATGTCGATGAACTCATTTTTCCCGATCTCGAACAACCCCAACTTCTGCACGAGGAGCGGACTGGTGGGATCGATCTGTCCTCCCGCTATGCCCACCGTCTTTCCGTTCTTGTCCTTGAGCGGCACGAGTACGTAGATGACCCTTTTCTTTGACGGCTCAAGGGTGTAAATGTTCGATACCACCGGCTTCCCGAGGGCGAGCATCCTGCTTACCGGCTCGATGCTGAGGATGTTCAAGGATGTCTCCCTCATCCGCTCGGGATAGTTTAGCAGGACGTTTCCGCCGTTGTCCAGGAGGAAGATTCCGTCGGTGAAGATGGAATACCGGTACGCGGCCTTCACGGCCTCCTTTTCCGGCCCGAAATTCCCATCGTCCAAATCGACTGCTCCCGAGATCGAGATATCGTAGAGCCGGCTGATATTATCTTTTATGATGTTGTCTACGTTATTTCTGGTCAGGCGGGACAGGGCGAGTTTTTTGTTAAGCAACTCAGCGATGTTCTTTTGAATGATGTAGTGGCTTGCGATTCCCAAACTCAGCAGAATGACCGATATTCCTAAGAGAATAATGACAGTTATTCTTTTCTGCAAGTTTCCCCTGTACTTGCTCATACGCACATTATATCTTAATGGGCAAAAAAATGAAAGGAAAACGGATAGAGCCGTTCGCCCCTGCCGGCAATACGTCGGGCGAGCCGCACCCGCATTGCTGTTCAGGAAGGTTCCGGCATGTCCTCCACCAGCGTTTTCTCCGTCCCGGCAAGCTCATCGGGGTGCTCGAGGAGCATCCGTTCCTTCGATATATACCCCGTAAAGATGCTCGTATCCAAAGGGAAGACATCGGGGCTGAAGATGGCGTTGTAGATATGCCAGATGGCGATTATGAGAAAGACCACGAGGGCTTCGTTCGTATGGAGAACCTTGGCCGCGGGGATGATCTCCCCCGGTAGAAACGTCGTCACCACGGTCGGAAACCAAAGGATTATGCCCGAAAACATCATTAAGAGCACACCGGTGAGAATTCCCCAGTATTCAAACTTCTGTTTGTACGTATACCTGCCGCCCCGGGTGGGTGAGTTTTCCAGACCGAGATAATATCTGACATTGTGCACGACGTCGGTGAAATCTTTTTTGGTGATGACCATGGAGGGCTGCCACCTCCTGTAGACAATGCCGACGGCAGCAACAGCTAAGTGGGTGATGACGGCCAAGGAAAAGACGATTCCGGTGAAACGGTGGATGAGCCGAACGTTGTCAATCCCCCCCAGGTGAAGAATGATCCACTGAGAGATGGCGAGAGAATAAAACCTCTGGGAAAGCCCGGTGCTGACGAGAACGCAAAACATCAGCACATGCGCCCAGTGTTCAACGATGCGGGCGGGGGAAAATCTTCTCACCCGGTCTTCTTTTATGAAGGTGCTGGATTCCATTTCCCCTCCTTTTCCATCACCGATCGACTACATAACGCCATATGTGAAGCAGTATCTGCAGGATCAGCCCTGCCGCCAGGACCGGTATGAAGATCTTGTACGCCAGGTTTATTAAAAAAACCAGCGGGTGATGAGTGAGGCTGGGTTTATAATGTGAAAGCCATGAATCGGGGAAATTCTTAGGCGCTTCCGCATGGCACTTCTGGCATCTCTTTACCAGATTGGCCTTCACGATGGTGGCATTGGGACCGACAGTGCTGTTGATATTATGGGTGCCGTGGCAATCCGTACACACGGCCATGGGTCTTGCCGGTTTGTCCAGCGCACCTTTCTGGAGTTTGTAAAACCTGAGTGTTACTCCGTGGAAATCCGAGAGATAGCTGTCCACGACAGCAACAGAGAGGCCGTACTTCCCGACAACGGCCTCGTTGGCGTGGCAGTTGCTGCACATGTCGGGGACCCGCTCCCGGTAATCCAAGGTGCGCGGGTCTTTTATGGTATGAGCCGTGTGGCAGTCGGCGCAAACGGGCACGTCCTGATTGTTCTCGTTGAATAGCGCGTTCCCATGGACGCTTTTCGCGTAAATCTCGTAGATATCGGCATGAC
>JBLMWN010000134.1:0-3438 GCA_050257255.1 Betaproteobacteria bacterium
GGAACAAGCAGAGTTGGGGCCGCCCTCGATCGGTCAACGGCTCCGTGAGGCGCTTGAGATGGGTGTGGAAATCCAGTGCTGCACGCAGACCATGGCCAACAAGAATATTATGCCCGAGGACCTGATGCCCGGCGTAACACCCGCAGGCGCGATGAGCCTGATCGATCTTGCTTCTCACGCCAAGGGATCACTTTGTTTTTGATGGGGTACCTCCAATATCTACCTAACGGGGTAAAGATTTTGTTCCAAGGACAAAACTAATGATTAGGTAGAGACAAATGAATTGCTGAGGAGGGAAATCTCGGCAGCCGGATAGATATCCGGCTGCCGTTTAATGGGCGCATTCCTCTCGGGTTCAGCCTCCAGTCGCCACTTTTTTATTTACCCGCTGATAAAGACAGGCAGTCTTGACGCCAGAGGCAGTTGGACTGGGTGCAGTTTCCTGCGCCCGCAGCCCCATAACAGTCAAAATTCCCCTCAGCCTTCTGGACTGCCCGAATAAGTTCCGGATTTTCCATATTACCCGCCTTAACGCCTTTTGTCTTTGCAATTGCTTTCACAATTCTCGATGATGTGTTCGATAAAGTGATTGCATTCATGGGCGTAGATTTCACGAAGCTGGCGCTCTCGTCATGCTTTTATATTACAGAGCATGAAAATCAATTTGGTATAAATAACAGATCAAATATAAAAGAACAGGCAGCCCGAACGTGCGGCTGCCTGCATTTTGTGTTCTTGGTTTTTTAATGAGCGGAATTCGTTTAAATTACCGTCTCGAACCTCCCATGCCGGGGCCCGCGCCTGACCCCATTCCGGAACCGCGATCCATGCCATGATCCGTTCCTCCATGGTCCATTCCTGGCCCGCTGCCCGTGTGGTCACGGTCGCGTGACATATCCCTGTCATGCTGCATGGTTCTGTCCCTGTCCATAGTCCGCGTCGCGTTATCCGCGGCCTTGCCGGGAGCTGTTCCGGATTTTATCTCTCCGGCATAGGCATTCGTAGCAGCCGTTATCCTGCCGGCTCCAAGCCCTTTATTGATCCCGTTCGACATTACCTGCGAAGTCTTGTCGGCCGGGGCGCCTGCCGCCACTGTCCTGCCGAAAGTGCTCGTCATCTGCGCCGTTTGCCGCGCATTGTACTTGTGCTGTATTGCATCCGCCGCGACTGATGCCGCGTCTTTCCTGGCTGCAGGCCCCACAGCTTCTATGGATTTGGCGACCCCGGCAAGGTCCTTGCCTTTCATCCCCTCGTTGATGGATGCTTCGACCACCCGGTAGGCGTGCTCTACAGGAACGCCCTTGTCCACCAAGCCCTGGAGCGTTGTTACTGCCTGGGAGTGGTCTTTAGCCGCAAGCTTCTTTTCTGCGGCCTGTTTATCAATATTTGTCTTTGCTTCGTCCAGCGTAAGCGCGAATGCCGTTAGACTGAACATCAGAATGCTTCCTGTCACTACAGCCGTTAATACTTTCTTGAACATTTTCTTGTCCTCCAAGTTTTTTAAAATAATATTCGACATTAGAATTGTGCATCCCGTCTTCTCTTATTTCATCATCCCACCACTGCCTCCCATCATACCAGAGCCACCGCCTCCCATGCCGCCGGAGCCCGGCCCGCCCATCATTCCGCCCCCCGACCGGTCATGCCATTCGCGCATATCTCCGCGATCCATACGGGATTCCATGCCGGAAACAACCTCGTTCATATGACGGCCATTCCTGAGTTCGCTGGCCATGTAGCGCTCCATGGTCTCCAGTTCTCGCTCGGAATAGCCCCGGTCAATCGCAGAATGGACCAGCCGGGATGCCTGGTCTGCGCGCATCCCGTTGCCTGCAAACGTCGTCATCGTGTCCACTGCCCGGTTGAAGAGCGCGATCGAACCTTTCTGATCTCGCACTTTATCGCCCGTGCTCATGATGGCGTCTGGGGGAATGGATTTTTCGAGCGCCCTTGCCACGGTCTCAATTGCATCGTTCGAACGGCCATCAGGCATGGACTTGACGCCTCTGCTCTCGATCTTTTCAACCATCGGCCTGGCAGTCGCAAGATTCCCGGAAAGCTTCTGCGTCACTCCCGCGATTCTCTCCGCCGGCACTCCCTTGGCCAGCCCCTGCTCTATCCGGTCAAGAACAATCCGCACCGGCAGGTTTTGTTCCTTCACCTGGGTCGCAGTTTCGAGAAAACCTTCAATATGAGAACCCGGCACACCTTGTTTGAGCCCGCGGGTAACGATGACTGCAACGTCTTCAGCCGGGATACCTGCGGTCACCGCTTTATCAGCGTTCGTGAGAATACCGAGCTTCGATTCCTTCGTAAGCGAGGATTTTTCGACTGCGAGCCGTGCTTCGTCGAGATGTTTTAATCCTGCCTCGTCCGCGCCCGCACGCAGCGCGAGAGTCAGCGTCATCACTCCCGCTAACGCAAGCAAAGCCAGCATGTTCGTGATTTTGCTCATCATCCCTCCGCCCTTGTTCATATCTTCACCCTCACTACGGAATTCTTCCCTCCGAACCCGTCGTCGTCGTACAATTGGGCATTCGGGTCAGCAACCCATGCCTTGCCGTCAACGACGAACATATAGGTATAGGCTCCCGGCTTCAAGGGAATGTTGATGGTCCATAAGCCATTGTCCGCTCTCTTGAGGATGTCGGCATCGACTTTCCATTTATTAAACGTACCTGCGACCGCGACGTGATGAGCCTGAGGCGCGTACAAGTTCATCGTCACCGTGACAACCTGTCCTTGCTGGCTGACGGCTGCGGTCTCAACAGGCCTGTTCTGGAGCCGGACCACCACCTGGGTAAGCGCGAGAACGACAAGCCCAACAGTCGCGAGCGCGGTAGCCATGTTCCATTTGAACGCCCTCCCCCTGAAGAGAAAATCACGAACCCGCCTCTCGAGCGTCGCCTTTCGCGGCGGCAGCCTCCTCATGACCTCAGCCGTAAAAAAGGCAGGGACAGGCATGCGCTCGCTCGTCTCGACCGAGCGAAGTACGCGGGCGATATCATCAAACTCTTCCTTGAGGGCCGGGTCTGCCTGGATCCGACCCAGCATTGCCCGCTGTTCCTCAGGAGCGGCATCGCCGTCTAACACCTTATGAATAAGATCACTGTTCAGTTCTTTCTCGTCTTCCTTGTTGTTCATACCCCAACCCCCATTCCATCCAGGAGCTCCTTGAGCATTTCTCTTCCCCTATGAGCCCTCACTTTCAGGGCGTTGACCCCGACGCCGAGGATGTCCGCGATCTCGTGGTAGTCGAGTTCCTCAACGTGCTTGAGCACGATCACTTCCCGATATTCCTCGGGCAGCGAGTTCAGCGCCTTCTGGATCACATCGCTGGTCTGCCGAGATGATGCGGCCTTTTCCGGCGTACATTCTCTGGCCGGAACAATGTTGCAGACTTCATCTACCGACACCATATCTCGTTCGGCCCTGAGG
>JBLMWN010000135.1:0-3848 GCA_050257255.1 Betaproteobacteria bacterium
TCCATCCGGAAAAGGGCGCGCCGCGGCAGTGGCTACTCTCACGCTCACCGGGGCAAAGCTTTTATATGAGGGGCAACTCGATGGATGGAAGGTGAGGCTGCCGGTCTTCCTGGCCCGTCGCCCGGCAGAGCCGATCGATCAGGACCTCGCGGCTTTCTACCACGATCTTCTGAAGACGATCCATCATGATGTCTTTCGGAATGGTCAATGGCGTCTCTGCGAGAGGAGCGGCTGGCCCGACAACCAGAGCTTCCGGAATATCCTGACCTGGTGTTGGGTCAAGGACGAAGAACGCGTCCTCATCGTCGTGAATTTTTCCGACAGGACCTCACAGGCGCTCATCCATGTGCCGTGGGAGGAACTGAGAGGCAAGACGTGGCGCCTCACGGATGCATTGTCAGGAGAAGTCCACGAACGCAGCGGTAGCAAGATGAGGGATTCCGGCCTGTACGTCGACCTGCCGCCCTGGGGTTACCACGTCTTCGCCCTGGGCAGCTGATTCACACGAATCAACCGGAAGGAGCAGCGGCATGCGCGTGACCACAATCCGGTTCCATAAGAAGGGGATGGCGCGCTCGGTCCTGGCCGGGGACGAAAGATCCCGTTCCAACCGGTGCATGACCGGGGGTTGCTGACAGTGGACAGCACGCAGGATGGGGTGGAAGGCGCGCTCCTCACGGAACGCGACATCTCGGAAGGGTTCGACCGGCTGATCGCGGCGAACCGGCTCTTCGGCGCGGAGCTCAACCCCACGATCATCAAAAAGAGCGGCAAGGGGGGGCTGTTCCTCTTCCGGAAGCTCCCGAGCCGTCACCGCATGCTCTCTCTCTGGTGGGACCTCTTTTCCCACCACATTTCCCCGGAAGCGCTGCTCGTCAAGCTCGCCGGCGATCTGCACTGGTTCAACCACAGCAATGTCCTTCTCCTGTTCGGGAAGGACCGCGTGATCTACGACTGCCAGATCCGGCGGGCGAACGAGCCGATCGGCCACATCACCCTCGCGCTCTACCGCGAGCGGCATCGGGTCGTCCCGTTCCTCCCGATCCCGACGCGCCCGGGCCATCGGGTGGTCTATATCGAGGGGATCACCCTATCCGCGCAAAACACTGGATACGCGTCCTTCCTCTTCCGGCGCTACGAACGCCTTTTCCACGAACTGGGTTTTCACCTCATCCGGCTGAATGCCGGCCTCTCCGTGGGGAAGTACTACTGGGCGAAAGAGGGGTTCGACTGTTCGGACCGGGGGCAATTCCGGAAGATGCAGGACCGGCTCTGGGCACTCGTGCGGAGGCTCTCTCTTCCCGTGGCGGAGCAGGAGGTCCGGCAGCTTACCCACATGAGCGACGTGGCCTCCTTTCGACCGGACCTCAAAGTCCCCGTCTGGCGGGATGCCAAGGGATACTACACCCTGGAGCACGATATTACCCACCCCGAGGAGTTCCTCTTCCCCCTTGGAAAGGCGTTTCTCCTTTGCGAGATGCCGTGGGACGCCCACAAGGAGATCTGAAGGGGATCCGCTAGGGCAGGATCAGGCGCTGCGCTCGTTCGTAGAAGAAATAATCCCACGCCCAGTTGATCAGGTCGACCATGCGATTTCGGGAGCCGATCCCGGTGTATACTGCTCGAAAGGTACACCTCCTCGGGTACCTCATCGTTCCCCGAATCGGTGTCTTCAAACACGGAGGAATCCCAACCTGACCCATGTGCCGAATCAGTGATCCAACCCCCTTCCGCAACTGGCTTCGTTTGACGGCTCTCTGCCTCTTCATCTTCTCTGTCTCCGGCTGTGCTTCCATGAAAAGTGTTCAGATAGCGCCGCCTTTTCCAGGCCATCGAGAAAAGGAGATCGAGCGAAACAAGTTCCCGGTCGCACGAGGAGAAGACGTCATTGGCCGGCTGGCGATCATCCGGCTCGAATCGGGGGATACGCTCCCGGATATTGCCCGGCACTTCAGTTTGGGGATCAATGCAATCAGTTCGGCGAATCCCGGGGTGGATGTATGGGTTCCCGAGGCCGGAGAGCGTGTCCTGTTACCTCTGAGTTTTATCCTGCCGGACGCTCCCAGAAAAGGGATTGTGATCAACCTGGCCACCATGAGGCTCTTTCAGTATAAAGAGGACGGAGCGTTTCTGTTGGTGACGACCTACCCGGTCGGTATCGGCACCGACGAGCGGCCTACCCCCACAGGCCAGATGTATGTGGCGCGCAAGGCAGCCCGGCCTACCTGGCATGTTCCTGCTTCGATTGCCGAGGACCATCGCAAGAAAGGGGATCTCCTCCCCAAAGCCGTCCCGCCGGGGCCTGAAAATCCCTTGGGAGAATACGCGCTCTACCTGAGCAAATCGGGATATTTGATCCATGGCACCAATAAACCGGCAAGCATCGGCCTTACAGCAACCAATGGCTGCCTGAGGCTCTATCCGGAAAACGTGAAGTTGCTCTTCGATGACACTCCGGTGAAAACGCCTGTACTCATCGTTAACCAGCCTTATCTCATAGGGCAACGTAAGGGCGTACTGTACCTGGAAGCTCATACGCCTCCGGAGGCGTCGGGTGCTCTTGAGTCGGAGAAACTCCTTAAAAAATTGAGAGCCATTGAAAAGAAAGCCCGGCGCACGCTCGACTGGAAAAAGGTCAAGGAAGTGCAGGCCGAGGCCCGTGGGATTCCGGTTCCCATCTTCGAGTTGCGTCAGGGCAGTCACATGGAAGTCGCGAAGCCCGTAGAAGTCGAACACCCGGAGAGATTGTACGGAAAACCGGAAATACCGGCACTGAATTTGCTGTCATGGTATGTATTGGCTGCCGATGTGACTGACAAGATTGAAGCTCAGAGGCTAGCCGCCATCATCAATCACCAGGGGCCGCAAATCCCGGCACGAGTGTTCCAGAAGAGCGGTCACTACCGCGTTATCGCCGGCCCGTTCGATGACGGCAGTGAAGCCAGGAAGGCGGCGAAGCGTCTGAAAATAGATCTGGATATAGACAGTATCGTAATCGAACCTAACAAAAATGGATGACCATACACTCTCTTTCGTATTCGGAGATGGTAGTATCATCAGATGCGATGCATCTTCACGAAGAGGAGAACGGAACGGAAAGACGTATCGGAAAGGAGGTGAAGAGAGATGAAGAAAAGCCTGTTCCTGATCACGATGATGCTGGTTCTACCGACTCTGATTATCGGATGCGCAACAACCGGTGACCTCCAGAAAGTGCAGGCCGAACAGAAAATGATCGATGCGAAAGCGGACCAGGCGCTGAAGGATGCGCAGGCCGCCAAGGCTGCAGCCGATGCGGCCAAGGTGAAGGCGGATGAATCGTCCGCCCGCGCCGAAAGCGCCCTCAAGGCGGCGGAGGAAAGGGAAAAGGCGGCAGCGGAAAAGGAAAAGATCGCCGATGAGAAAGCGAAAAAGGCTGAAGAGGCATTCCACAAGTCGATGAAGAAGTAAGTCATTTGTACGACAGTTGTCAACACGTTCCCTTCGATGCTCCGGACAATGAAAAGGCAGGGGCTTGCGCCCCTGCCTTTTCATTATTTGTGATGCGAGTCTGTCCCGATGATTCCGTCAAGGGGTCAGGAAAATGAGGAAGCCGAGAATCTATCCCATCGGACCATTCAAGTTCTGCATATGGCTCCTGATGGCGCCGATGCTCCTGGCCGGCTGCAGTCACTTCAACGACGGGCGGCGGGTCAATACAACATTCGCAGAAGCGAATGATCTGTTCCATCGAGGGAGTTACGCGGCCTCCCTGGACAAGTATTCGAAAATTGTAGAAAAATATCCCGCGAAGGCGGACAGGGCCCTGTTCGAGATGGGTATTGTTTATGCCCATCCGAAGAATCCGC
>JBLMWN010000136.1:0-5401 GCA_050257255.1 Betaproteobacteria bacterium
CTCCAAATGACGTGAAATGCGAGATGGTAAAAACATGAGAACCTCTTGTTGCTTTCTTCCTTTCACGCCTCATTTTTCACGTTTCATTGTTTTCCTCAGTGCTTCATCAACAGATTGCCCACTTCATGTATCATCGTAAGCATTCCCCGGTAGCCGATCGTGACCTTTGACGTGTAACCCAGGGTCTTGTACACCGGGAAGCCCAGTTCATAGAGCGGGGTCCCGAGCCGCTTTGCCGTACTCTCTGCGTGCGAGTTTGAAATAAGGATGTCGAACTCTCCCGTGATCGAGAACAGATCGCCGATCTGCACCTCCCGCGCGCAGATACGGTCAGCTGCATCCGACAGTGTAGGGACCACGGCCAGTTCGACAACCGCCCTCATCTCATCAAGCCACTTCGATGTCTGGGCCGCCATATCCGGCTCGAGAGCGATGCAGACCTTTTTGCCTCCGAAAAAAAAGTGGGCATCCCGCATGGCATCCACCAGGATATTTCGCTGCCGTTCGTATCTTGGAGGCACGGGATTGCCGCTGATCCGGGTGAGCGTCTCCAGCAAGCCGTCAGTGGCCGCAAGTCCGGCGCTGCCGTCGTACAGGCGATACTCGATGCCGAACTTTTGCCGCAGCAGCTTTGCCGCAGGCTCCATGCTCATCCCCAGCGCAATCGTGAATGCCGAACCGCTCATGCTCTCCAGGTCCTCCATGGTCGTTCCTCCCGATGCAAGAGGCGAAAAACCCTGCCTGCTCCCGTCGAGGGCAGCCAGGTCGGGGAGTATGACCGCCTTTAGTCCGAACGACTCGATGATTTCCCTCACCTCGGCGATATCCGCCGGCGTGAGATGCGATCCCGCAAGGACGTTGATTTGTTTCAAATCCGCATTCCGCGATTCGCCTGCACCCAGCGGTAACGAGTGCTCGCGCGAGTGCAGGGCGCAATCCGCAATTCCAATCATCGCCTCCACCGCCCGTGCATACCCGGTCTCGAGTCCTCCGTCATAATCGGGCGTGGGGATTTGGATGACCTTGGCTTTTGCATTTTGAATATTGAATTGCTTCACCACCCGCTCGACATCATCCCCCTTGACTTCACAAAGCCCGGACGTGAGCACGCCGATAAGGGCGGGATGGTTCTTCTCGATGAATCCCTCGATGGCCTTCGTCAGTTTCTCCTCGCTCCCCATGACCACGTCTTCCACAAAGAGCTTGCTCCCAGCCAGGGCGATGGGCTCCCTGAAGTGCTTGGTCAGGAGCACTTTGCCGAGAAACGTGCAGCCCTGCGCGCCGTGGATGATCGGCAGCGCGCGGTCGATTCCCTGGAGCGCTATCGCCGCACCGACCGCCGGAGAATGCTTGAGGGGGTTGATCAGAACTGCAGGGGTCAGTTTTGAATTATGCGTTTTGAGTTTTACGTGTCCGCCTCTTTGCTCTTGTACTTCTGACTCCCGGCTCCTGGCTCCTGAACCTGGATGATAGAACTTCATACTGTTGCTGATCTGCTCCGCGAGGTTCACAAGCCCCAGGTACCCGGCATAAGGCGTATGCCGCTCCTGGTTCACGTCCACGAAGGGATAGCCTTCCTTGATCGCGAGGTACTGGTTCCGTCCGCCGGCTATGAGCATGTCCGCGTTCCGCTCTTTCAAGAGCCGGAGCAGGCTCTTCGGCGTCACATCCTCGACAAGCGGCGCGCCGGACCCGAGGATTTCTTTCATTTTTTCTTCATCCTCGGCAGTGCTCTTCCTGGTGCCCACAGCCACGATCTCGATGCCGAGGTCGCCGAGCGCCGAGATAAAGGACCAGCTCTTAACCCCGCCGGTGTACAGCACGGCTTTCTTGCCTTGGAGATGCTTAAAGGGCTTGAGCTGCTGTTTGAGCCGCTTTTCCTCGGACTTGATAAGATTGTCGACGAGCGACGTGAGGCTCGGCTCATCCCTTCCCACTTTGTTCTGCAGGCTTTCTGCGATCAGGCGCAACGCCTTCGCGATCTCCGTGTTTCCGAAGAACGACACTTCCACGAAGGGAATGCCGTAGTTCCGCTCCATTTCCTTCGCCACATTGATCAGGGCTCGGCTGCAGACGACCACGTTCAGTTTCGCCTGATGCGCCCAGGTGATCTCTTCGAAAGTGGCGTCGCCGGTGATCTTCGAGAGGATCCGTATGCCGGCTTTTGCGAGGAGCGGCTCAACGAGCCGGAGATCGCCCGCAATGTTGTACTCGCCGATCAGGTTGATGTCGTAATGCGTCAAGACCGGCGTTTCGCCGGTGCCGATCACATGTTCGAGCAGGACCTCGCCCGCAATGCGGTTCCCCAGGTTCTTCGGCCCGACAAAGCCCGGCGCGATCACCGGGATTACGCGGACGCCGAGCTCGTTCTCGGCCCGTTTGCAGATTGAGTCGATATCCTCGCCAATGAGCCCGCTCACGCACGTTGAGTACACGAAGATCGCTTTGGGCTTGACAGCCTCGTACGTGCGCTTAACGGCGTTCAGCAGTTTCTCTTCCGAACCATAGACGATGTCGATCTCGCCCATATCAGTGGTGAAGCCCATGGTGTGGAAATCTCCTCTTGACGACTCCGCGCCCCTGCCTTCCCACGAATTGCCGCAGCAGGCGATCGGCCCGTGCACGATGTGCGCGGTGTCGGCAATGGGCTGAAGCACGATCAACGCGCCGTCGAAAGCGCAGGACTCGCCGCCGCGTGCGCGGCAGAGCTTTTCTTTCTTCTCCACCGCACAGCCAGCCTCGGTCAATTTTTCGATTGCAGTAACCATGAGAACAACCTCCTGTCCGGAGCATGGTTAGATAACCAATTTCATTCCGGCCATGACCAGAACGATGCCAAGCAATATTCTTAAAACCGGGCTGTTGAGCTTCGTTGCGCCAAGAGAGGAGCCGATGAGCCCGCCGGAAACAACGGCAACAGACCATAAGGCAATGTGTTCAGGCAGCGCGCCGCCTTTCTGAAGATACCCTGCCAACCCTGATAGAGAATTGAAGAGTATAAATACCGCGGCAACGGCGGCAGTTCTCCTGAGTCCGGCCCAATGCAGAATGATCAAGACCGGACTAAGGAAAATGCCGCCGCCGACCCCTGTAAGACCGGAGATGAACCCGATAATGCCTCCCGTTGCCAGTGATGCAAACATCGCCGGCTGGTTGATGCCTTCCTCCTGATCTGACGCGACCTTGTTTCGAAGTATGAAGTGCACCGCTGCAAATAACAGCGCAATGCCCACCAATATCTTGTAGGCGGTCGTATGAATAGCCAGGCTGCCGCCAAGGTAAGCCAGGGGAACCGACGCCAGGGCGAAGGGCCAGAAAAGACGCCATGAAAAATGCCCTGCCTGGTAGAAACGGATGCTCGTGACCAAAGCTACGATAATATTCAAAGCAAGGGCAGTGGGCTTCATCACACCCGGAGGAAACGATAGCAGCGCCATAGTCGCGAGATATCCTGACGCGCCCGCGTGCCCGACCGTGGAATAAAGAAGGGCGATAAAAAAGAAATAGATACCCGTTATTGCGATGTCATGCATAGAGATCACCCGGATTAAAGCGCCAAATCTCAAACATCAAATCCCCAAGTAAATTCCAAGCACCAATATGCAAGCTCCAAACGTTTAGAATATTGAAATTTGGAATTTGGATATTGTTTGCGATTTGTTATTTGTGTTTTGATGCTTGCCTTATCGGATCACATCAAAGCTCGCCGAATCGACCGTTTTCCTGTCCAGTTCATCGAGGACGGTATTCACGATCATCGTGACGAGGTTGATCACACCCTGGTATCCGATGATCGGCTGCCGGTGCAAATGGTGCCGGTCAAAGAGCGGAAAACCGATCCGGACGAGCGGTGTGCCCGTGTCGCGGGTCAAAAATTTTGCGTAGGAATTCCCTACCAAAAGGTCCACGGGGTCGGTGAACAGAAGCGAGCGCATATGCCACATGTCTTTTCCGATATACACCTTGCCGTTCGCGCCGAACGGACTCGACGCGAGAAGCTCATTCGCCTCTGCCTCGAACGTTTTATCACTGTTCGTGCACACGATATGGACCGGCTCGCCGCCCATTTCCATGATAAGACCTGTCATGCCGAGCAGGAGGTCCGGGTCGCCGACGAGGGCGAAGCGTTTGCCGTGGACATAGGGGTGTGAATCCACCATGGCATCCACCGCGCGTCCCCGCTCCGCTTCAATAGCCGCCGGAACCGGCCTGCCCGTATGCTTGGAAAGCTCTTCGAAAAACCTATCGGTATTTTTGATGCCGATGGGCGAAAGCGCCAGCGCCTTCTGGTTCCATTCCTTCTGGATGTACTCCACGGTCTTCATGGTCGAATATTTCTGGAGCGCGACTGTACCGGAAGCATTCACCGCGTCCATGGCATCAATGAGCGATGTTCCGCCAGGGTAGAGCTTATACTCGCCCGTGTTCGGAGAATCAAAGGTGTCGCTCACGTCCGCGAGGAGCGTGATCTCTACTCCCATCAGCGCCATCAGCCGCTTGATCTCGTGGTAATCGCCGGTGTACGTATCGAAGCCCGGGATGATATTGATCCCGGCGTGCGGCTCGCCTTTCTTGCCCACAGAAAGCGTCGAGAGAATGCCCTTCAGCATATTGTCATAACCCACGATATGGGAACCGACAAACGAGGGCGTGTGTGCGAACGGGACCGGCAGGTCCTGCGGGATCGCGCCCTTCTCCCGCGCGGTCCTGATGTAGGCATTGAGGTCGTCGCCGATCACCTCGGCCATGCAGGTCGTCGAGACCGAGATCATCTTCGGCTTATACAAGGTGTAAGCGTTCTCCAGACCTTCGAGCATGTTGTTCAGTCCGCCGAACACCGCCGCGTCCTCGGTCATCGAGGACGATATCGCGGCAAAAGGCTCCTTGAAGTGCCGGGAGAGGTGGCTCCGGAAGTAGGCGACGCAACCCTGCGCTCCCTGCACGAACGGCATGGACCCCTCGAAACCCGACGCACAGAACACCGCACCCAAAGGCTGGCAGGCCTTCGCCGGATTGATCTTGATGTTCTGCCGGGCGAAGTTAAGCTCTTTGTACTCCTCGGTCTTGGTCCATTCCGCGATTTCCTTTACCCTCTCATCGGGCCAGCAGTTTTCGAACTCCTTCTTGCGTTCGAACTGCTCCTGGTAGTCTTTCTGCTTGAACAGCTCGCTATGGTCTCTGATTTTCATTTTCTCAATACCTCCAAAAGCAAAAGGCTCTTTTCTCGCAAAGCAAAGTAAAGATTGTAACCGCTCAGATATCAATAGTTCGTCGTCCCCAAATGCCTCTATTGGGGACCAGTGTCCTTTAAAGTCTCTGGATTCCCGATTAAATTATTCGGGAATGACGGCGTAGGCGTAAAAGAAAGTGACCTCAGCAGCTACAGATTTTACTGAATTGT
>JBLMWN010000137.1:0-4775 GCA_050257255.1 Betaproteobacteria bacterium
CCGCTTCTGTTTGGTCCCTTGAAAAATTACTTGCCTTTCACTTCAATGTCCACTGCGCGGGACTCATACTTCACCGTCACCTTCGCGCCGACCTTGAGATCACCCTTCACCTTCGTATTGGCATCCTTGGCCATTTCGAACTTCTCGCCGTTCTTGTCCACGACGATGACGTTCTCCTTGACCTCCAGGACCTTGCCGGTGAACTGATAGGTCTTCCCGGCAAAGGCTGCCGTAGCCATAACCATAACAACCACTACTGCCAGAATCACGATGCGCTTCATACGAAACCTCCTTTAAAATGATAATGAAGAAACTATAGCCAATCGAGACGATACTGTCAAGCATTGCCAGCATCCTGAAAACTACCTGTAGCCAACAGTCTTGGTCTTTTCATTGGTCTGAAGCATGGGCTCTTAGCGCCTCCTGCCCGTCCCGCCCAGGATCGACCCGAGCACGCCGCGGATGATCTGACGTCCGATCTGGCTGCCGATGGCATGGGCCGCGCTCTTGGCCATGGCGCCGAAGAGCTTTGCTGTTTCCGATTGCGGTCCCGCCGCTTTTCCCCGGCGAGCCGGCGTTTCGGACTCCTGGACTTGCACCTCCTCGGTGCGTTGTTTCAACTTTTCGTAGGCAGACTCACGGTCAACTGTCTTCTCGTAATGCCCGAAGAGCACTGATGCCTTGATGATCTCTACGCGTTCCCCCGAAGTCAGCGGGGTCAGGCGGCTTCGGGGCGGGCAGACGGAAGCCCGCTCCACGACCGTGGGTGCGCCTTTTGCATCGAGCACGGAAACGAGCGCTTCCCCGACGGCAAGTTCGGAGATGACCTTGGCCGTGTCGAGACTGGGGTTGGCGCGAAACGTTTCGGCTGCAGCTTTTACCGCCTTCTGGTCCTTGGGCGTGAATGCCCGGAGTGCGTGCTGCACCCGGTTGCCGAGTTGGCCCAGCACTGTCTCGGGAATGTCGAGGGGATTCTGAGTCACGAAATAAACGCCGACGCCTTTTGAGCGGATGAGCCGCACCACCTGCTCGATCTTGTCCTCCAGCGCCTTCGGTGCATCATCGAAGAGAAGATGGGCCTCGTCGAAAAAGAAGACAAGCTTCGGCCTGTCCGGGTCGCCGACTTCGGGAAGCGTCTCGAAGAGCTCGGCCAGCATCCAGAGCAAAAATGTTGCATAGAGCTTGGGCGACTGCATGAGCTTGTCCGCAGCGAGAATATTGATCACGCCCCTGCCCCCGGCATCGGTTTGCATAAGATCTTCGAGGTTCAGGGAAGGCTCGCCGAAGAACGTCCCGCCGCCCTGCTCCTCGATACCGAGCAGACCGCGCTGGATCGCACCGATGCTTGCCGTCGATATGTTGCCATAACCTGTTTTGAACTCATCCGCGTTGTCGCCCACGAATTGCGTCATGGCCCGCAGGTCCTTGAGGTCGAGAAGCAACAGGCCATTATCATCCGCGATCTTAAAGACGAGGGTAAGAACGCCGCTCTGGATCTCGTTCAGATTCAGAACACGCGACAGCAGGAGCGGTCCCATCTCCGAGATCGTTGTGCGGACCGGATGCCCCATCTGGCCAAAGACGTCCCAGAATACTGTGGGGCAGCCGTCAAACGCAAAGTCTGCAATTCCCAGCTGTTTTGCCCGTGCGGCAAAGTCGGGCCTGTCACCCCCTGGTTTCGCGATGCCGGAAAGGTCGCTTTTCACGTCGGCCATGAAGACCGGCACGCCGATCCTGCTGAACTGCTCGGCCATCACCCGGAGGGTGACGGTCTTTCCCGTTCCGGTGGCACCCGCGATCAGGCCGTGCCGGTTTGCCATGCGGGGCAGGATCGAAATGCCTTCTTTAGCTTTCGCGATGAGGAGTGATTCCGGTTGCTGAGCCATGGTACCTCCGATGGTTACGTGCAAAAAAACCGGGTGATCGGGACAGCCTGTTACACTAAGAACAGTATAATCATTGTGATAAGGCGGGAGAATTATTCCACAAAATATTTTCGAAAGCAAGTGGTTCCTGAATTAAAAACAAAGGCGGGGAAACACACCCGCCACACCTGGATTCGATCGACCCTATTCCCAGTCCAGAAGCCTTTTCTGCCCGGTGATCTTCTGAATGTGCGTGATGTCCTGGCTCACCTCGAGGCATCCGCGGTACTTCCCTGCTTGATCGCGCACGGCAAAATACCGGATGTGGATCACCTTCCCGCGCATCTGGATCCAGAACTCCGCAACATCCTTTGTCCCCGCCTTGAACGAGGACAGTATCTTCTCTACCATGCCCACGCTCTTCGGGGGATGGCAGTTCTGCACTCGTCTCCCGATGACGCCCGCACTCCGGGGAAATATCCGCTCGGGCGTTGCTGAATAATAGGCCACCTCATCATTCTCGTTCACGAAGGAAATGTCCACCGGTAAATGAGTCAGCATCAGGTTCACCTGTTCCGCCGTAAGCTGGCCCGTGTCGAGGTTCAGGCTGCCGACCTTCTCGGAAAGGAGTGCCTGCTGGAATGATTCGGCCGACGGCTTCCACTGCGCCTCAGGCGTGACCCAGGCATAGCCGATTTCTTCCTCCCCCTTTCTGACTTTAGCCCACTCATCTTCGCTCAGTGTTTCAAGCGCCATGGGGAAAAGGATGTGTTCCTCCTTGTAGATCATGTCATTGACCATCTTCGCAAGCGCCTCCATGGCCACCTTCTCCATCTTCCCGTCTACGACGCGTTTGCGCACGTCCTTGATGAAATTTCGTATGTCGTCATGGAGCGCCCACATGACCTTTGAAGGACCGGTGATGCCCTTGGTCTCGATGATCGGGAAAAGCTGGTTCTCCTTGCGCAGGAAATGTTTGTCGATCTGCGCGAGACGATCGAGCACGCCGAGGAGTTTGTCCTTTTCCTTCACGGAGTCGGCTATTGCTTCTGTTTCTTTGAGAATGTCTTCACAGGCACGGTTCTCGAGCATGAGCGTATGGACCGGATGGCCCGCGGGAAGCCCCGGGACGGTCTTGTGCTGCAGCGCTTCTTTAAAGACCTGCACATGCACTTCGCAGAGGTTCTTGATCTCTGTCTCGGGCATGCCTTCGGCAATCAGCTTCTGCTCCATCTGGGCGATCTCCCAGGGCGCAACGTCCTTGATCAGATCCTCAAACTTCTTCTTCTGCGACTCCGCGTCCTTTCCCTCATGGAGCTCTTTGATGATCTCCTTCAGCTTGTCGATACGCACTTCCTGCTCGTCAGGACCGCCTTCACCGTAGGAGACTGAAACTGTCTCTCCGGTCTTCCTCTTGATCTCGGCCGCGATGTCATCGATCAGCTTTTTCACGGCCATCCCGCCAATCATGGCCACCTTCCCGAGGGACGCGATCCTGCCCACGGTTTTCCGCATGAAGGGGTTGTCGAGCATCTTGAACTCGGGGTTCAGGCTGATAAGAAAATCTTTGAGAAACGGATAACGGGATATGATGTCGTTCACTTTCGTCTTTGGGCTCAGTTCCATGGTTTTCCTCCTATTTGTATTGATTATAGCAGGTCGTTTCTGGAAGGCATATGATTTGTGTCATGATGACCAGACGTTGCGAAAAAAAGCCAGGAGAAGGCTTTTCATTTCTCATGGCCCCGGTATGCCGACTACTGGACTCTGCTTTTATGCTGTTACTTCGCCGCAATCCCTTTCCGGATCGCCTTACCATGTCGTCACTCGAAGCTTAATGTCGAGCCGGACTCGGAAACCAAATCAGGCTCCGCGAGAGCGATGTAGCGACGAGTATATCGTTTTCGTTGCAGTAGATGGATTAGCACCAAGGGCTGAAGACAGCGCGTCGCAGCAGCGATTGTAAACTGCCATGGCCTCGGCCTTCCTCCCGAGTTGACTGTAGCAGACCATGAGGTGCTGATAGAACTCTTCGGCAAGACAGTCTACTTCCAATCCTTTTTGAAAGTATTCCACGGCCTTCTGGCACTGCTGTATCGCTTCAAGGTAGGAACCGGTCATGGTAATAATGCGTAGGAATTTGCTCCGCCAGCTCTCACGGGGCGCCAATGTCCATGAGCAGCTCGTATCAGCCGGAAGAAAATGCCCTTTGTACAGGCCGAGCGCCTTGTCGGCCAGGTGCGTGATTTCATTTTTTCTGGCCTCTGTTTCACGTTGTTCGGCTTTCCGGCTCTTCGATTCTTCTGCTCTCTTAAGACACTGTGCGATCTTATCATAGATGTGTTCCAGAACCCATACATCCACCCAGAAAGAATGGGGATCGAGGGACAGATTGCCTGCCTTGAGCTGGATGGCTTTTTCGCTCACGATCAGCCGCCGCAGGCGGTGCAGGGTGACCTCAAGCGATGTGTGCGCTGCATCGCCTTCGGAGTCGGCCCATAGCTCATAAGCCAGCCGCTCTCCTGCCACTTCTCTTCCCCCGAAGGAGATCAATGCCTTGAGAAGGGAAAGGGGCTTCTGCGGAATCTCTATCGGCTTCCCGTCTTTTTTCAGCTCAAATCCACCAAGGGTATGGAGCCTGAGCGGCCAGGGCCAGTTCTCGCATTCAAGCGGCGGGGCCTCCGGGATAAGATTGCGCTTGCGGATAAGGTTTTGGACATAGTCCGTTTCAATGCCGGCGTCAAGGGCTTCAACACAAAGACGGGCCATAACGGATGGCAGCCAGAAATATGTGTTTAAATATCCCTGTTCTTTTCCCAAGGCCATTGCTTTTCTCAGAAAGTCCCTCGCCCGGACCTTCTCTCCCCGGTCAAGCGCGAACTGGGCCTCTGCAAGAAGACAACGGAACTC
>JBLMWN010000138.1:0-4709 GCA_050257255.1 Betaproteobacteria bacterium
AAAAACGGGTTTCCGAGGGCTCGAGTAAAGGCCAGACCATGATGATGGTCGGGATCGAAAAAATTGAAAAGAGACTGAGAATGGAAAAACCCGTGAATATGCTGCCTTTCACCGGCTGCCCATTTAGAAATTGCCCCCAGCCTGGGATGAGCAGTGAGCAGAATAAGGGATACACGCGGCTATTTACTCCGCGAAAAGGCGTGGCTCTCGTCTTTGCCGCTCTATGGTATGCATCGCCCGCATTGTAGGTCCAGAAGATCAGGGCGCTGAAGAGCAGAAATTCGGCCGTAACGAATACGGACGTCAAGGAGACATCATGGGAGGGCAGAAATTGAAGAAGGGATTTCCAATAGATTCCGGAAAGAACAGCGCAGGTACAAAATAGAAGCATTGAGAAAAGGAACAGCAGACCTTTCTCTCTCTGGCCGTTATAGATTTGTCCTCCACCCCAGAAAAAAATTGAAAGGGAATAAGCCGCGGCAGGATTCTTCTCAACAGGAGTAGGTGTTTCCTCCATGAGGAGCTCAGTTTTCCGGCTTTCGCGATCCTCATCGGGATCTTCTATAACCCAAACTTTCTCCCTCACCGAGCACCTCTGTGCTTCTCTATCTACATACTAGTTGCTTCCCTCGCTGGAGTTGTTTGTCATTATATGAATTGCGCATATTTCCGTCAAGAAGTTTCATAATGATGCATAAGGCGCGGTCTGAAATATTCTTTGTAACATCCTCGATGAGAACAAGAAGTCCGCAAGCGGCTGCACCAAGGAGAGGGCTTCTTGCCGGAGAATCAGACTGATTTGAGCCGCTGAATTTCCGTTTTTCACGATAATAACCGTTCGTAGATCGCCTGTGCAATACTTCTGAATATCAAACTTCCGTCTCACGCATGCTCCGGGCGCTTATCTTTTTGCCATCAACCTTCTCATGATACGCTATACTATAGCAAGGTGATTAATCGCGTGCGAGGCAATTCATGCAAAAAGTACTGATCGCACAAGATCTGAAACCGCTACTCATGCATGGCGAGAGTCTTCTCGACCGCGCGGATGTTGCAGTCCTCACGGCAGCCACGAATGACGAAGTTCTGAAGACCCATATCGAGGAGGTCGTCAACCTCATCGTTACGAAACCTGATTTGCCCGGCACCGTCATCGAAAACATCTTCGACATCATCTGGCAGTCGGAATACCTGAGGGCGGTTGATCTTCTGATGGTCTGCGAAGACAATGTCGTCCAGAAGAAGCGGTGCAGGAGTTGCGGCGCCGAAACGATCCTGACCGCACCTCTCGATCCCGTCCTGCTCCAGCAAAAGATCCTGCAGATCCTCGATATTTCTCCCCGCAGGGCCTACCGAGTCGTACTGAACGCCGCTGTCGAAGGCAAGTTCAAGAGCCGCCCGTTCCCGTGCCGTACGGAAAACATCAGCACTGCCGGCATGCTTATCGGAACAGAGATTGATCTTGCGCCTGGGGACAAGATCTCATGCTCCTATTATCTCCCCGATGAAATGAAAGTCGTTGCATACGGCGAGGTGGTGAGGGTTGTGAAGCAGGCAGGTGAATCGAAGGAGAAGCTTTACGGGATCAGATATACAAAGATTGACTCAGATGCGAAGGCAAAGATCCAGGCGTATGTGAAAAGAACACGGGAGAACAGGCTCTCAACTACTCCGGGCCGGAGGTAATGACTCATATCAGTTTGCAGACAGGCGCGAGAATTGAGAAATCAGTTATATTGTTGTTAGTCGATAATTTCTGCGCATCCTCCACGCTTTCTGCTGTGAAAGACTTTACATCACGTTTCACCACAAGGAGGCATCCATGAGTCGCCGTCGGAAAATCATCATCCTCACCAGTGTTCTGGCGTTGATTGTTGTAGCAGGGCTCATCTTCCTCTGGACCAATATCAACTGGATCGTGAAGTCCGCGATCGAGCATTACGGATCGCAGACGACCCGGACGTCCGTTCGGGTCGCTTCAGTGTCAATCAAGCTTGCTCAGGGCAAAGGGACCATTGAAGGTCTGACTGTTGCGAACCCCAAAGGGTACACGGCGGCCCATGTCTTGAGCCTGGGCTCGATCAGCGTCCGGATCGTTCCCTCGACCGTCACATCCACCCCAGTGGTGATCGACGACATTCGCATTTCCGCGCCACAGATCATATACGAGATGGACTCATCGGGGACAGCGAACGTCGACGTGCTCAAGAAGAACATTGCATCATCTGACAGTGCGCCGAAGCGCCCGGCTGATAAAAAGAAACCTGGTAAGGAAACGAGACTCCGCATCAAAAAACTCGTGATCGAGAACGGCAGGGTGGATGCCAGCGTAGCCGTGCCCGGAAGCAGGCCGCAGGCCATTACGCTAAAAAGGATCGAGATGACGGACATCGGCGGGCAGGCGGGGGCGACCCCGGAACAAGTGGCCAAGCAGGTCTTGAGCGCCATTGTAAGCGAGGTGAGCAGGGAAGTCGCCGAAGCAGGTGCGAAACGGCTGCTCGAGAAGGGCCTTGAGCGGGCGGTCGAGCAGATGCAGAGAAAATAAAGTGATTGACGAATGCAGTGTGCGGAATGGACTCCTCTTGTGTGATGGAATCACATTCCGTCCAGCTCTTTCGTCGTCCGGTGAAGCTCCTTCCATCGGCGGTACCGCCGTTCCAGACCGGGATTTGCTTCACCTTTCACAATCTCACCCTGCGTCACCATCCTCTTGATATCATCAACTGTCCACGTCCCATGCTGCATGCCCGCAAGCAGCGCCGCGCCGAGAGCCGAGACCTCCGGGGTGGAGCTTATCCTTACGTTCTTCCCAAGGATGTCAGCCTGGATTTGGGCCAGGTAGCTGAGAGACGACAAACCGCCTGACAAAAAAAGTGCGTTCGGTTCAACGCCTGCTGCTCGCATCGCTTCTGCGATGTCTTTCATAAAGAAGGCGATGTTCTCCACCACGGCCCGGACCATATCGGCATGAGTGCTTTCCCGCACAAGGCCGTGCATCGAGCTTGATAGGTCCGCTTCCCAGTGGGGAGCGCCTGTCCCGTTCAAGCCCACAAAGGAGATCACATCCGTTGTCGCTTTCCAGCAGAAGTCATCCACTTCAGCGTATTCCCTGAACAGGCCGAGATTGCTCCGCGCCCATTCCAGCGCGTCGCCCACAGCGTTCACGCTCCCTTCAAGCAGGTAATGCTGCTCACTGTCGTTCGAGTAGTGCACGGAGGCCATGAGGCCCGGAGCAGGGACGAGTTCGGTTCCCGTATTTACCATAAGAAACCCGCCCGTGCCGTAGTTGATGACGCCGTCTCCTTTTGCCAGCACGCCGAGGCCGAGCATTGCTGACTGCTGATCGCCAAGAGAAGCCAGGAGCTGTATTGCTCCTGCTGCGGTCGCGATTTCTCCGTATCCGTGGGCCGTGGGTCGGATCTCGGGAAGCCGGATGCTCTCGAGCCCGAAGGCTTCGAGCAGCTCCCGATCCCAGGAGAGCGTGTGAATGTTCATAAGTTGGGTACGGGCAGCGTTGGTATGATCAATGACGGCCTGTTTATTCCCCGTGAGATGCTTCACAATAAAACTGCTGAGTGTCCCGTATACAGCGTCTGTTTGCTTTCCTATCGCAAGGTTGTCGTGAATCCAGCGAAACTTCGATGCCGAATAGTAGGGTGTGAGCGGAAGTCCGGAAGTCTTGAAGATTAGGGTTTCGTGACCTGAGAGCTGGCGGACGAGATCAATTCCCCGCGTGTCGCGCCAGCTGATGACAGGAGAGAGCGGTTCACCGGTCGACCCGCTCCAAATCAAAGAGGACGACCGCTGGCACGAGAGCCCGACGCCCTGAACGGAGATGCCCTGACCCTGTACCGCACGGAGGGATTCATCGAGCGCCCCCTGGACGGAAGCAAGGATCTCCTTAGGGTCCTGCTCGACGCGCAGGCCGTCGCGAAAAGGGGGAGGGAGGTCCTTCCGCGTCTGGAAGAGAATCTGTCCGGCGGTACTGATCACAACCGCTTTGGTTGCGCTGCTCCCCTGGTCTAGACCGATAAAACATGATTGAGACATGCTTTAAACGTTCCCGGTTGATTCTATCACGTTCGTAAACGGCCAACGCTTTCGGTAAGCCAGTTTCTTTTTTTCATAAGATCAAACTTCGCGTCCGGAGCCCGCCCGTGACCCGATCACGGGGTGTTTTTCGAAAAAAAGGAGTAACATCCACTTACAATAAGAAGAATAGTACAGATTCCAGTAAATTGCAAGGAGACGTGTTTGTCAAGTAGTACTTTGAAAAAGCGCCGCAATCAGGGAGAACACCCATATGCTTTGGGGCTGCACCGTTCCGTTTTATTAGCAATCATATATATGATTATTAGGAAATTTTATGAGTGTTTTCCGGGTTTTTTCTTGACAAAAAACAGGGGTTCCTGTAGATTTTCCGTGTATTTTTATAGATAGCAAAGGAGCACACGTCATGAAAGAAGGTCCGCTGCTTTTACATCTCAATATTCCCAATTTGAACGAAACTGCCCAAGTCAACATTAGCTATACCTGGTTTGCCATGGCCGTTATCATCGGGCTCGCCCTGGCGGCGCGCTTTTCGCTCAAGAAGACCGCTCCCACGGGATTCCAGAATTTCTTCGAGGTCATCGTCGGCGGGCTTGAGAACTTCATCGAGGAGATCATGGGACCCGAAGGGAAGCATTATTTCACGCTCATTGCAGGTC
>JBLMWN010000139.1:0-12112 GCA_050257255.1 Betaproteobacteria bacterium
CACATTGGAAAAGAAGGATTCCGGACAAGCCGGAATGACTTCAAAAACATAGAACTCGACTTTTATGTGACCATCAAACTTTGGTTTTTGACGTTTGAACTTTTATGAGAATCGGCTTCCACGTCTCCATCTCCGGCGGCTTTTCCCTCTCCGTCCGGCGCGCCTTCGAACTAGGCTGCACCTGCATGCAGATCTTCAGCAGAAACCCTCGCGGCTGGACCGTGAAGCCGCTCGATCAGGACGATATCGCTGAATTCAGGAAGCTTCGGGAGCGATGGGACATCAGCCCGGTCTTCGTCCATACGAACTACCTGATCAATCTCGCTTCTCATCGTCCTGATCTCTACGAAAGGTCCATTGAACAATTTGTGATCGACCTTGAACGCGCTGAACATCTCGGTGCTGAATACCTCGTCACGCACCTCGGTTCGGCGAGCAGCAAAGATGCGGAATGGATGATCGACCGCGTTTCCCATGCTTTAAATTTGGCCGTTAAGCTTCATCCGCCGAGGGCGGCCATATTGCTTGAGAACACTGCGGGCGAGGCCGGGGATGTCGGATACACGCTCGAACAGGTACAGGAGGTCATTTCGCGCCTCGATGATTCATCCCGCATCGGTATCTGTTACGACACCTGTCACGGCTTTGCAGCGGGCTATGATATCAGAACCAAGAAAGCAGTAGACGCGCTTGCAAAGAAGATCAATGCAACCGTCGGACTGCAGCGGCTTAAAGGCATGCATCTGAATGATTGTCTGCGTGACTTCGGCTCTCACGTGGACCGCCACTGGCATATCGGCGAAGGGAAGATCGGTCTCGGTGGTTTTAAAATGCTGTTGAATCACCCGGCGTTTAAAGAAATCCCGAAGATCATGGAGACACCGAAGGAGACGGAAGAGGACGACCCGAGGAACATGAGAACGGTGAAATCGCTTGTGAAGTGATGACGTTCATGAAAAAGATTATCCTTTTGATCTGTATTGCTTTGGTTCCCGTAACCGTTGGCTCTGTGTCCGCTTCAAACGGGGACGCGATCCTTGGCGTCTGGAACAACCAGGAAAAGGACGCAAAGATCGAGATCTACAAATGCGGTGAGAGATACTGCGGAAAGATCGTCTGGATTAAGGAACCGAATTATCCCGAAGGTTCGAACGAGGGGACACCGGGCACTCCAAGGCTGGACCACAACAATCCGGATCCGCGTCTCAGGAAGACGCCGATTATTGGGCTGGTCATTGTCCATAATTTTGCCTATGCCGGCGACAATACCTGGTCCGGCGGAGCAGTGTATGACCCGAAGAACGGCAAGACGTACCGTGGCAAGATGACATTGGTCTCGCCGAATCAGCTAAACCTGAGGGGATTCGTCGGCATTCCACTCTTTGGTAGAACCGCGGTCTGGGCGAGGTAAAGGATGAAGTTACAGATCGCCAGAATACAGAGTAAAGACAAGCGAGAGCGAGGAAATGTTTAAATGCCCAAGGTCGGGAAAAATCTGGTTCTCATCAGGCTTAGTCAAGCAAGGGAATCTCTGGAAGAGGCAAAGACGCTCCTCGTCCGGGACGCGGAAGTTAATTTCGTGATGAACAGCTTATACTACGCATTTTTATATCCCGTGCTCGGGCTGCTCCAGGCGCGGGACATATCGGCGCCGATGCAGAGCACGGCAATTGCCCTCTTTGAACGCGAGTTCGTTGAGACCGGCGATGTCGACGGCAGGTTTCTTGACGCACTCCGCAAGGCTTTTGAACTCCGGCCCGCATGCGCATGTGAAGGACAGAAGAAGGCCACTCATCAGGACGTGGAACAATTGTTGCCGATCGCCGATGAATTCTTGGAAAACGTCCGGAGAATCGTCGAATAGGAAAAGATAGAACATAGTAAAAATGTGTTGACCTGCCGCATGCGTAACGCTATACTTTTTGCTGCGATTCACCACCTGCTCGTTTAAGGAGGCGACATGACGGAGAAAAAGAGCGATATTTTGAAAAACATCATGATCAATCTCGGGGTCCTGCTCATTCTTGTGGGTTCCACGGCAATAAAAGTGGATATGACGTTTTTCTTTATGGGGCTGGCCATTCTCGCAATCCAGACGTTCGAATTCGCCGGTGTTCAGGCTAAGAAACTTGTCATGGCAGAAATCATGCTTTCGGCAGCGGTTGCCATCGGAGCAGTTACACAACTTATTGTTTCGGCAAGTACGCGGTCGCAGCAGGCTTTTTTGGTTGTTCTCCTGCTGGGGGCGCTGTTGATAGCGGTAGAAGCCGTGCGGAAGTATGCCGATTTGTGAAGTGTGCCCACCTCCCGGGGTCGCGGACCTGCGGCCTCGGGATGAATTCCCTTCTGGATTTTTTCGTCCTCCTCTGGTATAGTACTCAGACATTCCCTGCACGGTTTGCTGCATCCGGGAAATGCGCTTTATCATGAAAGTAGCAGAACTCTCAAATAAAAGGACAGGGACGCGGCGGTACAACGCCTTCGGCCAGTACATGAAGGAGCTGTACGGTCAGCCTGTCTACAAAGTGAACGTTGACGCAGGGTTCACCTGCCCGAACCGCGATGGCTCGGTTTCCACCGGCGGGTGCATTTACTGTAATAACGACAGTTTCAGGCCTTCGGCCTGCACGAGCGCGTTGTCTCTACGCGAACAGGTCAGCAAGGGCATTCCCTATCTCCGTTCCCGTTACGGAGCTGAGAAGTTCCTCGTCTATTTCCAGCCATACACGAACACCTACGCATCTGTCGATATCCTCGAAAGGCTCTATCGTGAGGCCCTCGATTCTCCCGGCGTCGTCGGCCTCGCCATCGGCACCCGGCCGGACTGCGTTGATAAGGAGAAGATCAGCATGCTCGAATCTCTTGCCCGGGACTACTTTATCCTGGTCGAGTACGGGCTCCAATCGATTTACGACCGGACGCTCGAGTTCATCAACCGCGGGCATAGTTATGCCTGTTTTCAGAATGCCCTTGCGCTGACCATGGGCAGGGGCATCAAAGTCGGTGCGCACCTCATCCTGGGATTTCCGACTGAGACGCGTGAAGAGATGCTCAGGATGGCTGATGAGCTTTCACATCAGCCCATCGAGTTCCTCAAGATCCATCAACTGCAGGTTGTGAAGGACACGGCGCTTGCCGACCTGTACGCCGCAAAACCGTTTCCGACCTTCGGGTATGAAGAGTACCTGGAAATGCTGGCTGACTTTCTGGAACGGTTGTCTCCCAGAGTCGTTCTCCAGCGGTTGTTCGCCGCGGCTCCTGAGGAAATATTGATCGCGCCGGTCTGGAACAAAACACGCAGCGAGTTCTTGCGAGACTTCGACGCTCTCATGGAACGGCGGGGGAGCTACCAGGGGAAGAAACGGTAATGCAACGTTTAACCGTCAAGGTCGCAGGCAATTCAAAGTATCGAATACGTTCGAATGTTAAAATCCAAAGTTCAAATCAAGACCAACGTGCAGGCGACTGTGAAACTTGTTATTGTGGCATTCATTTGAGCGTTGAGTTTTGATATTTGTCATCCTGACGGTTCTTAGCCATGTGGCGAAAATTTTCAAGGAATCACCATGATTGATCTTCATACACATTCTCTGTTCAGCGACGGAGTGCTCGTGCCGTCGGAACTGGTGCGCCGTGCGGTTATGAAAGGATATGAGGTGATCGCGATTACCGATCATGCCGACGCTTCGAACCTCGATTTCATCATCCCGCGGATCGCTGCTGTATGCAAAGAGCTGAACAGGAGATGGAAGATCACGGCGCTGCCGGGCATTGAACTTACGCACATTCCTCCGGAAACGTTTGCCGAACTGACCAGCCGGGCGCGTTCCCTGGGCGCCGCGATTGTGGTAGCCCATGGCGAGACGCTCGTGGAGCCCGTGCATCCAGGTACGAACAGGGCCGCCATCGAAGCGGGAGTTGACATCCTCGCCCATCCAGGCCTTATATCGAACGAGGAGGCGACGCTCGCCTTACGGAACGGCGTGTGCCTTGAGATTAGTTCACGCAAAGGCCACAGCCTGTCGAACGGATTCGTGGCAAAGGCTGCGGCTGAAACCGGAGCGAAACTCGTGATCGATACCGATACCCACGAACCCGGAGACCTTATTACCGACGACTTCGCCAAGACCGTGCTGCTGGGCGCCGGCCTGAACAAGGAGCAGATCGATACGGTCTTCCGGAATTCTCGTGATCTGGCCGAAAAAGCGCGTGTTTCTCTGAAATAAGCAATCAGATTCCAACAGGGGGCGAATGCAGCACGCCGCATTCCGCATTTTTTATAAGGGAGGTTGTACCGATGCCGACGATTAAGAAGAGAGGTTATGCCTCACCCAAGCAGCCCGAGCAGGAGATTATGACGCTTGCGCATGCCATCTCTGCCTTTTTGGCAAAGCACCGGAAGCAGTTCGTGATTGCCCTGTCAGTCCTTGCCGGAGTCCTCATACTTGCAGCAGGATCCGCGCTCATGAAGGCACAGCAGGAACAGAAGGCCGCGCCGCTCGTTGCGGCGGCATACGAGTATTTCAATCCATCGAACGGCTCTGCGGGGGACTACGGAAAAGCGCTTGACCTTTATCGGGAAGTTCATAAAAAATACCCGGGCACCAAGAGCGCGGCAATAGCCCAGTACTATGTGGGAAACTGTCTTGAGAACCTCGGCCGGCCTGACGAAGCTATCAAGGCATATCAGGCCTTCATTGATAACTACTCCAATGATAAATTCCTGCTTGGCCTCGTGTATCAGCGGATGGGCTATTCATACCAGGGGTTGGGCAAGATGGATGATGCGAGGAAGTCGTTCGAACAATCGGAGGCACTGCTGGGCCCGGGCGTTGCAACGGTAGAACTCGCCAGGCTTTATGAAGCAGCGGGGAACAAACCCGAGGCTGAAAAAAAGTATAAGGTGGTGCTCGAAAAACTCATCGGAACGACTTGGGCAATGGACGCCATGGGGAAAGTGCAGAAGATAGCGCCGGTTACCCAGCCGGCGGCAGGCAAAGAGACGAAGTAATCGGATAAAAAAGAACATCACCCTGCTGCGGAACGCATATGCTCCATGAGAGAAAGCCGCCGACTCCCGCCGGCGGCGCATATCTTCCCTTCAGGTCGCCAGCACAAACTAAACCCCGTTTGATTAATCTGACGGGGTGAAGAACCTCCCATCTGTAACCGTCAATGAGTTTTGCTTTCTCACGAGTCTCTCCAAACCGCAGCTCACGCCCCCCAATCAGCAAATCCGGCCAGCAATTCAACGATTTATTAACGAATAATTCTTCGTTGACATATTTATTCATAGAGTATAAATTTATTACTGAAAACGTAGAAAAGGCCTCAATGCATGATCGAAAGCACGTGCGGCTTTTTCATGCCGTGAACGTCCTATGAAAATAACACTGAAACAGAAGATTATTGTTTATGCGGTGGCGGGCGGGGCGTTGTTCTGGATCGCAGACGCCGCTGTAGACGCTTTGTTTTTTGAGCGCGGGACGTTCATAGAATCGCTGCTTTTCGGCATGTCCGCCCATGAAGCCTATTTTCGTTCTCTCATGGTTTTCGGTTTTATCACGTTCGGTTTTCTTTTCTCCCGAATGACGGCAAAGCAGCGGCAGGTGGAAGAGCGATATAAGAATCTCGTCGAGCTCTCGAATGACATCATTTACATCTCCGATCGGGAAGGGAAGCAGGTATTCATGAACGACGCCGGTTACCGCATCCTGGAGCGCACGCCGGAAGAAGTGATCGGGAAACCTTTTACCGAATTGCTCCATCCCGATGACAGAAAAAAATCGCTGGAAAAACGAAGCGAAATGGCCATGCTCATTGTGGACGCCTTCAATTTCGAGAACCGCTACGTCACCAAAAGCGGAAAGCCTATAACCGTTCTCCATAACGTCCGTGTACTAAGAAATGCAAAGGGTGAAGTCAACGGGACGCAGGGCATCGCTCGAGACATAACGAAGCGCAAAGAGGCGGAAGAAGAACTTAAGAAGGCCATTGCCCGCGCCGAAAATGAAAAGGCCCGGTCCGAGTCCATTGTCTCCGCGATCGGCGACGGCATCAGCATTCTGGATCTCAACTTGAGGGTTCTCTATCAAAATCTGGTGCATAAAGAGATGGTGGGAGGAGACAGGTCCGGGCAGTTTTGTTATATGGTCTACTCGCAGTTGGAGGAGCCATGTCCCGGTTGCCCCGTTGTCGAGGTATTCCAGGACGGAAAGATTCACACCCTCGAAAAAACCATCACACGAAACAACGAGACCCGTTTTATCGAAATCAAGGCGTCACCCCTGACGGACTCCGTTGGAAACATTATTGCCGGCATCGAAGCAGTCAGGGATATAACGGAGCGCAAGGAAGCAGAAGAACAGCTGAAGTTATTTTCAGCCGCCATTGAAGAAGCTATGGACGGCATCCAGATCGTTGACCTGGATGGTCGCGTTGTCTATTCCAACAAGGCGGTGAAGGAAATTTACGGGTTTACCTCTGAGGAGCTCCTGGGGAAAAATGTGAATGAAATGAACGCAGACCATGAGTTTGCAGACAGAGTCATCATCCCCAGTCTTCTGGAACTCGGCCGCTGGCAGGGCGAGTTGATGGTACTGCATAAAAACGGGACGTCATTTCCCATCTGGCTCGCCACCGCAATCGTCAGAAATGCGGAGGGAAATCCCATAGCCATGATCGGCATCATCAGAGACGTCACTAAGCAGAAGCAGGCCGAGGGGGTATTGAAACAGCACCAGGAACAACTGATGAATCTCGTGGACGAGCGCACGCGGGAACTGCTTCAGGCGAACGAAAATCTCCGCCGGGAAATGGCTGACCGTGAAAAGATGGAGCAGGAGCTTGTAAAGGCACAAAAGCTCGAATCGCTCGGCATTCTGGCAGGCGGCATCGCCCACGATTTCAACAATCTGCTTGCATCGATCATGGGTAATGTCTCTCTGGCAATGCTGGACGTTGGTCCGCTCCACGCGGCCTACCGACAGTTGGAAGCAGCAGAGCGCGCATCGCTCAGGGCGCAGGACCTGACGCAGCAACTGCTCACCTTCTCAAAAGGAGGCGCGCCGGTGAAGAGGGCGGCCGTGATCAGCGAAGTAATCAAGGAGTCCGTGGGCTTTGCCCTCCGGGGCTCGCGCGTACGGTACAACTTCTCTTTCCCCGACGATCTCTGGCTCGTTGATGTCGATGAAGGGCAGATCAGTCAGGTCCTTCATAATCTGATCATCAATGCGGATCACGCCATGCCGGAGGGCGGAACGATCGCGCTTCGCTGCGAAAACATCATTGTGGAAAAACAGAGCGGTCTTCCCTTGAAGACGGGAGATTATGTGAAAATCGAAGTGCAAGACCATGGCGTCGGGATCACCAAGGAACATCTTCCGAAAATTTTTGACCCCTATTTTACGACGAAACAGAAGGGGAGCGGCCTGGGGCTTGCTACGTCCTACTCCATTATAAAAAGACACGGCGGACACATTGTTGTCGAATCGGAACTGGGCGTCGGCACGACCTTCAGCATCTACTTGCCTGCATCCCGGGAGGCCGCGATAGCAAAGAAACCGGACGAGGCGCCGCTTCCCACCGGCGCTGGCAAGATTCTTCTTATGGATGATGAGGAGGAAGTCCGCAACACAACCGGGAATGTTCTCAAGCGGCTTGGCTATACCGTCGAGTACGCGGAGGATGGTCTGCGGGCAATCGCACTGTATCAGAAGGCTATGAACACCAGCGATCAGTTTGACGCCGTGATCATGGATCTTACGGTGCCTGGAGGCATGGGGGGCAAGAAAGCGATCATGAAACTGCTCGAAATAGATCCGGAGGTAAAGGCGATTGTGTCGAGCGGTTACTCCAACGATCCGGTCATGGCCGAATACCGCGCGTACGGATTCAAAGGCGTTGTGACCAAGCCGTACCGCATTAATGATCTCGGCGAGACCCTCCATAGCGTGCTTCAGGGCGGCGAACCGCACGCAGAGGGGCCTGGATGATCCTCCTCGGGCTTTACGGCAAAAAGAAAAGGGTTAGGGAGTTTTTCCCTAACCCTTGCTTCGTTTTAGAGTGATCAGATCTGATCAACATCCACGACGAGCTTGATCTTCTGTCCTACCCGTACCGTTTGACCGATCCCCTTGTTCCAATCCCTGATTTCGGCGACGCTCACATTATGCTTTTTGGCGATTTTGATGAGCGTCTCGCCGCGCCGCACGCGGTAGAGTATTTGTTGCTGCCTGCCGCCCTGGCTTGGCGTCAGATAGCTCACGTCCTGTGCCTTCCCGTTGATATCGACGGGAATGAGGAGATGCTTGCCGGGTGCGAGGCGGTTCTTCCTGAGGCCGTTGATGTCGCGGATGGCCTGGGGCGTCGTGTTATATTGTTTTGCAAGACCGGAGAGGGTTTCACCTTTCCTCACTTCGCGCCGCTCCCATTTGATCTTCTGTTCCTGCGGCACAGTTGCGAAGTTCTCCAGGAATTTCTCTTTTTTCCCCGATGGGATCCTGAGAACATATTTATCACAGTGGGGAGGAGTTACCCAGCGACGAAGTTCAGGATTCAACTCCTTGATTTCCTCATAGGCGCATTCAGCGCAGCGGGCGATGAGGCGGAGATCCGTGCTCTCGTCGATCACCACTTCATCGAACCTGAACGGCTCATAACTGGATACGGTGAATCCATATGCCTCGGGGTTCTTGGCGATGATGGTCGCGGCCATGTACTTGGGCACATAATTCTTCGTTTCTTTGCGGATGTAGCGGGACGCCTTGAGGTCCCAAAAGTCCTCGGACCGGGTCCTGAGTACGGCGCGCTGGACCTTGCCGGCGCCTGCGTTATATGAGGCGAGCGCGAGCGGCCAGGAACCGAAGAGGTTATGAAGGTCTTTCAAATGCTCTGCAGCGGCCTGCGTCGATTTGATGGGATCCTTGCGTTCATCGATCCACCAGTCGATCTTGAGGCCATAGAGCTTGCCGGTGCCAGGCATGAACTGCCACGGGCCGACGGCCCTTGCCCATGACACGGCATAGGGATTGAAACCGCTCTCGATCATGGCAACGTAGACAAGGTCTTCGGGAAGGTTTTTCTCCTTGAAGATTTTTCTCATTACGGGAATGTATCGTGCGGAGCGATCGAGCCAGAGCTGGAAAATGTCACGTCCACGCGTCTTGAAATATTCAAGGTGGTTCTCGACACTGTCGTTCAAGATCATGGGGATGTGATAGGGTTTTTCCTCCGCCATTTCATCGGATTCATCCAACTGGGCCAGATCTTCCGACGTCGGCTTTAATAGGGCGGGGATTCCTGGAACCTGATCTTGAGGAACCTGGTCTTGAGGCACGGGAGTATCTGCGAGCAAATGTCTGGGGGCTAATGAAAGCACAAAGGTAAATACAAGAAAAAACAGGGTAATTCTTCTTTCCATTATTCCTCCTACTTAATTACGACATTACCGTTTTCATGCACTTTTGTCAAGTAATAAAGGCGTTCTGACATTCCTCTTATTCAGAATTTCGTGTCGACACAATTTGTTTACGCGTTAGCACTTTATTTTGCTCCGAGAGCAGCATGTTGCGTCGGCTATCTTGTAATCGGGGTGATTATTCTGTATTATGGCGCTATGGATCATGCCTATTTAAACGAAATTTTCGCGTCCATACAAGGAGAAGGACCCCGGATCGGACAGCGTCATATCTTTGTCCGGTTTCAGGGCTGCGATATCCGGTGCCGGTACTGCGATACGCCTGCTGCTGCCCCTGCTGATAAAAGGCTGCAATGCTGTGCGTCGCAGGCTTCCACGGGACCAGCTGTTTCGTATGAGCAGATTCCCAATCCCGTTTCGGCCTCCCGTCTCACTGAGCTTTGTAATCGCCTGGTTATCCCCGGACCCGCTCCATCCACGATCAGCTTGACCGGTGGAGAGCCTTTGCTGCAATATGAGTTTTTAGCTCAGTGGCTCCCCATCGTGAAAAAAAAATATCGAATCTATCTTGAGACCAACGGCATCCATGATGAAGCCATGAAGGCTCTCAATGGTTTGGTCGACATGGTGAGCATGGATTTCAAGCTGCCTTCGGCTACGGGCCTCCGCCCATTCTGGGAAGAACATAAACGGTTTCTCTCCGCAGCAGTCGGTACGGAGATTTTCATCAAAGCAGTCGTGACGCGAGATACGAACGTGGATGATATTCTGGAATCTTCATATATCATTGCAGGACATAACGCTTCCATCCCGTTCATTCTGCAGCCGGCAGGGAACACGCTGGCCCCGGACGTAAACAAGATCATTGACTTTCAGGATGCGGCTCTCCGCATCATCAGGGACGTGCGGGTCATACCCCAAGTCCATACGATATTAAAGGTGCCATGACGAAAGCGGGATTCACTCCGTTGCGAGCTCAATCGAACGATTGCGGAATGCGGAATGGTATGAAGCCGAGTGTGGAGAAGGCCCGGGACCTGTATCATGCACTTTGATATCCTTTCATCAGTCGTAAATGAGCTTGCTGCTCTCCTAGGGGGTGCACGTGTTGATCGGGTGCTCCAGGGGAAGGATGACGGAGTTCTGTATCTTCTGTTCAGAAAAAACAGGAAGGACTTAACTCTTTTGCTCTCCTGTGATCGTTCTTTGCCACGTATGCACCTCGTGAATAGGAAACCTCGGTCTGCGAGCGAGCCCCATCCGCTGGTTCTCATTCTCAGGAGCCGGCTGGTCGGAGCAAGAGTGGTGCATGTGGGTCTCCTGAACCAGGACCGCATCGTAGAGATCCGCATTGCCGAAGGGCCTCGCGAATATCGCCTCATATTCGAACTGACAGGCTCATCGTCGAACCTATTTTTTACCGATGGAGAGTTGCGAATCCTCTCCCTTTACTTTCCGGTTCCGGCATCTGAGCACGCACAGCGGTCGCTCTTGCCCGGCACGCGGTACACGCTACCTCAGAAAAAAATGCGACCGGCGGCCTCTAAGCGCGTTCCTCTGGACGACGCATCACGTACGCCGAATAGATCTGCTGAGCTGTATTACGAACACCTTGTTGACCAACAGCGGGTCGCGGCTCTCAAGGCGGGGGTCCGTTCCTCTGTCACAAAAGCACTTGCCCGGGCGGAGCGCAGGCGCGTGGCGCTGTGTGCGGACCTGCAGGCGGTGCAGGAAGCGGAAGAATACCGGCGACAAGGCGACCTGGTTTTAGCGAATCTGCAGCATCTGAAGACGGGGATGAAGTATGTCGAGATCACCGGATATGACGGCATTCCGATTCCGGTGCAATTGGACCCAAAACGAACGCCATCGCAGAACGCAGAGCTGTATTTCAAAAAATACAAAAAAGCCAAAGCAGCTTTTCCTCTTATCAGAAGACGACTACACGATGTGCAAGAAGAAGTCTCGTATCTGCGAACCCTGCTCATTGACCTTGAGCACGCTACCGACACTGATGCACTGGGCAGCATGCAGTCCGAACTTCAGGACCGTGGTTATGTGAAGCAGGGGGCCGGAGCACGCCGCAAAACCGTCAGGGAACCGGCGTCCGGCATCAGAACAATCCTCGTTCAGGGTTGGGAAATCCTCGTGGGCAGGAGCGCTGCAGGAAACGATTATCTTACGACGAAGCTTGCCCGTCCTGATGATCTCTGGCTCCACGCTGAGGGACTTCCCGGCTCACATGTGCTTGTCAGGAACCCGAAGAAGTCGGATATTCCATCCCATATCCTCATCAAAGCGGCTTCGCTGGCAGCCTGGAACAGCAAGGGGAAAGCCGCGGACACGGTGCCGGTTACCTATACCCGGGCCCGCTTTGTCAGGAAGCCGAAGGGCGCAAAGCCCGGACTCGTCGTACTCTCACAGAGGAAAACACTGATGGTAAAACCATCAGACGATTCATCGAGATGATTCTTCAATGATCGTAAAAAAAAGGTCGGCTCCCGCCGATGATGCGTGTAATTGTTTGCGCCACATTTTGAGCATCATCTTTACCCTGTCAGATCTTACCCGTTATCACTTCCGAGATGTGAAAAGCGCAGATCATCAGCGGCAGTTCCTCCAACCAGGACGCCGTGTCCCAGGGCTGGATGATTTTCCTCTCCTCGACGTATTCGTATTAAGTCGATCCAAATT
>JBLMWN010000140.1:0-12154 GCA_050257255.1 Betaproteobacteria bacterium
GTTCTCGCCGATGAGACTCTGAATCGACCGGACGAGGGGCGTGATGAGGAGCCGGGTTACCCTGCCGTGCATCTTGTCCGTGACCCTGCTGTAGAACCCTTTGCAGAAGACATAGTCCAGATTGGGGTTGATCACGGGATAGCACAGCCTGCCGAGCAGATCCCGACTGTAGGTGACAATATCGCAGTCATGGAGGGCGATGGCGTAGGAATTGCTCGCCGCGAGGACATATCCATAGGCGAGCCATGCCGACCTGCCCTTTCCGTCCTGGCCCGGGTCGAGACCGTTTCTCGTGATCGTGTCGTAGATCTCCTGGATCCGTTTGCCGTTGTTGTGGATGATCTTGACCTCGTAGGGGATAGGAGCCATGAACTCGCGGGCCTTCCTAAAATCTTTCTCTGTCGCCCGCCCGAGGGCGAGCACGATCTCCCGTACATACTTCACTTTGGCCAGTTCGCTCACGATGCCCGGCATGGCAGCGCCCTCGAATTCCGAGTACAGCGCAGGGAGCACGAGGGTAAGGGGACGCGCCTTCGCATGCTCCAGGAGTTCCGATTCCAGCCGCTCCAAGGACGGTGTCCCGAGCCTGTGGAGGGTGGTGATGATGCCTGTCTGGTAGAAGTCCGACATGACGCCTCCTCAAATGTGTTCCACGTCTTTTTTGCCCTCTTCTTTCTTTTCCGTCTCCTTCTCGATGATCTTTCGCGCGGCGTCGATCCCGCCGACGCCGAAGGCAATTGCCAGGGCCAGCACAATGCCGCCGAACATGATGGAAAACGCGGCGACGACGATACCGGGGGCCACCTGGAGCTGTTCCAGGGCCATGGCAACGAAGAGGACGATCAGCAAGAGCCGCACCGCCTCGGCAAGGAGTTTTGCAAAATGAAATCCTTTGTTCACGGCGGAAATCAAGACGGCCCGGCTGATGAATCCCGTCACGATGTAGCCGAAGACGAGGATCAAGGCGGCGGAGAGGACTCTCGGAAGATAGAGGACAAGGTGCTCAATGAGGCGGTCAACGGCTTGTATGTTCAGGGCGCTGAACCCCGCCATCAATGCCGCGATGATCAGGAGCCAGTACACGAATGCTCCGACGGCAGCGGACGGCTTGGCCCACAGGTCGCCTTTCCTCATGACCGCGGTCAATCCCATCCGGTCGCTCCAGCTGTCGAACTTAACCGCCTGAAGCAGCTTAAGCAGGGCCGCCCTCAGGATCCTCGCCACGAGGATGCCGACCAAAAGGATGACGAGCATTGCGAGCAGGTTCGGGACGAATTTTACGAATTTGGAGTAAACTTCCTTGAGCGGTTCAAGAATCAACTCGATGAAATCGGCCATGGTTCACCTCCATAGGTTATTTCCAGTTGTTCACAAGATGCTCTTTGCTTTGTTCGAATTCCAGGCAGAGCTTTTCAATCTCGGCCTCTGCTTCATTCTGGTTCATGTCCCGCGCCTCCATAACGAACGAAGCAGTCTTCCCGAGGTAAAGGGGCGTCAGGGACTTGAGCAGGTGCTCGGCAGGGAGCCTCTTTTTGTGATAGGCAAGGGCGTAGTCATAGACGATCCGGGTCCACAAGGTGAGGGGGAACCGGACTTTCTCGTCAATACGGGCCCCGAGGGCCTCGATCTCATTGAAATCGCCGGCTCCGATAATATCGATCCAGATGTCTTTTAAATTCCGTATCCCTTCCCGAAAGAGCCTGAGCATCCTGCCGATGTCCACGTTGATCTGTTCCAGGCCCACCTCGTACTGGAACCCGAAGGTCGGTACCGGCCCTGAACCTCGCACCGTCGTCCAAACGTCATGGTGGGCCTCCATGAGGCCGAGGGTTGAGCCCACGACCTGGTACAGCATGGCGCTCAGGTCCGAGCCGGGGTCCTTGGGGTCGTGGATTTTGGCGCCGAGAAAGGACTGGGCAACCTTGAAGTCGTTCGCAATCGCCTCCGTTGTCATCCAGATATCGATACCGTACCGGGCGACATCGGACTCCCAGACGTCCTTGCCCAGGTAGAATTTCGCGAGCCTTCCGGAAAAACCGAAGTCCCCCCCGATCGGCTGGCGCACGCGTTTGCCGTAGAGCGCGCGAGTAAGAGGGTAGATGATGCTGTTGGTGATGGTGCCGTCATACTTATGCCGGCGGTACAAGGGCGCCACGTAATCGAACCCCTCTTCGAGCACAGGTTTGAGGAGCAGCTCGACCCATTCGGGCGTGATGCTCCGGAGGTCAGAATCCACCACGGCGCACGCCTTGACATTCAACGCATCGGCTATCTCGAAGACCGTGCGGAACGCGCTCCCTTTTCCCGGCAGGCCGTGATAGGGTATGGCCATCTTGAAGACTGGCGCGTTCCGGTGCTGAATAAGAATGGACTGGTAATTCTCTATGACCGTATCCTGCACGATCTGAATGGTGCCGTCCGTGGAACCGCCGTCCGAATCTACCAGCACCGCCTTCTGATCCGGGAAGTACTTCGCCAGGCCCGCCTGCACGGCGCGCACGACATGACCGATGGTCCGGGCGTTGTTGTAGCTTGGAACGCCAACAAGGATATCGGCGATCGTTATCTTTTCGATCTGTTCGTAAACAGCTTTTCTGGATGTAATTCTTTCCATGAAGTTCCTCGGCAGCTCTGACCCGTTTCGGTACCGTTGTATGCAGTCTACGCCTCAATGAGGATGATCTGCAGGTCCATCACATTCGTTTTCGTCGGGCCCGTTACGATATGGTGTTTTTCTTTGGTCAAGACATCGAGTCTGGCAAAAAACGTATATGAATCGTTATTCGCTAAATATATCTCAGGATAAATACCGCGTTCCCTTGCATTCCCCGCTGTCTCGCCGTCAACAATGGCGCCGGCCGCATCCGTGGGACCGTCCGTCCCGTCCGTGCCTGCCGAAAGCAGCGTGATTCCTTTTGTGCCGGCGACTTCCAGGGCAAAAGCCAGAGCCAGTTCCTGGTTCCTTCCGCCGCTGCCCGTCCCCGTAACGGTAACTGTGGTCTCGCCGCCGGCAAGAAGGCAGCGGGGCCTGTCGCCGGGCCGTACTGCAGAACGGGCCTCGATTGCTTTTGTCGCAAGAGAGCGCGCCGCATGCCTCGCCTCTCCCTCAAGTTCCGACGAAATGATCTCGGGCTCGAATCCAAGCTCTGCCGCCCTTTTCAGCGCAGCGTCGAGGGACTGCCGGATATTCCCGACGATGATGTTCCGCGTCTTTTGAAAAAACACAGCCCCGTCTTTCGGGGTGTCCGGCAATACCCCCGCGACGCCCATGTGCAGCAGGCTGAACACACTGTCCGGTATTTTGTGCTCAAGGGAATACTTGTGGATTACGGCCAGTGCGTCCCTGAAGCTTGTACTGTCGGGAACCGTGGGGCCGGAGGCAATAACATCAAGCCTGTCTCCGATCACATCGGACAGTATCAACGTAATCATGGCGGCGGGATAGGCGGTCTCCGCGAGCCTGCCACCCTTGACGGCTGAAAGGTGTTTTCGCACCGCATTCTACTCATGAATAGACGCACCGGCCCGGAGAAGAAGGTGCGTGGTCTTTTGCTTATCCTCCAGAGTAATGCCGGGCAGCGGAGCAACAAGCAGGGCCGATCCTCCGCCCGACAGGAGGCAGATGACGAGCGTCTTCTCATCAACATTGCGCACACGATCGAGCATTCGTTGTGTTCCTTTTGCCCCGGCTTCATCGGGAATGGGATGCGCGGCCTCAACCTGCTCGACAGTCCTGAGCGTTCCGGCATGACCGTATTTCACGATGACGATGCCGCTCTCGATGAAATCTCCCAGAAGATACTCGATAGCCGAGGCCATGGCTGCCGAGGCCTTTCCGGCGCCGATGACGATCAGGTGATCAAAGGCGTCAAGGCTGTACACACTCCCTCCGGCAAAAAGCGAGGTGTTCTCGATTCGCATGGCCCTTGTCACGGCGCGGTGTGGATCAACTGCCGAAAGAGCCGCATTGAATATGTCAATCAGGGGTTCTTTGTTCATCGTTTCAGCAGTTCCAGCACAGCCCGGTTCCACCCGGCAGGGCCGATGCCGTGAGCCTTGATAAGGCCGGGGACATCGACCCCCGGATCATAGCTGCCGTCTTTTCTTTGGATCAGGACAGCATGATCCACTTCTGAGAGCAGCGGCAGATCGTTCAATCCATCACCGAGGCCTATTGTAATAAGTTTACCATGTTTGTTCCGGTACCACTCTTTTAGCAGCCGGACCGCACTTCCCTTGTCATGGTTGCCCATGAGGTAATAGAACCTGCCCCGGGTCCAGTGCAGCCCCTGTTCTTCGGCGGCCTTGAGGAACCGCTCGTCGGTGCCGTGCTCAAAGACAAAGGGTTCTCCAAATCCCCGTTTCCTGGCCAAGGCCGCCTCTTCCTGAGGAAGGCCCGTCAATGCGGCGATCTCCGCCACGGTCATGTCGCCGAACCCCCGGACCGGGATATGGAGACTTTCCCGGAGCCGTACGAACTGCTTTCTGATCTCCTGATAAGGCCTGCCGAAGGCGTGGACGGTATATTCTTCATGGAGCGCACTGCCTGTAAGAAGGGGGAAATATCCCACGGGCACAAAGATGGCGCCGCCGTTTTCTACTATGAACGGATCCCTGTTTTCCAGGCGCTTCCGGTAGACCTCGATTTCAGCGCTGGTCTTGCTGGAGCACAAAACAAGGGGGATGCTTTTTTCTTTGATCAATTGTAGGGCAGGCGTCGCCTCCTCGAACGAATAGGTAGTCGGGTGAAGCAGCGAGCCGTCAAGGTCTGTAAAAATAACCGTTTTCATGCTTAACCCTTATCAGTCTTTCTATCCCCGGGAACGCTTCGACATCCAGTTTCTCAATAGTTGGGAAAGTAGCACTCCAAAAAGAACGGTGAAAAAGATGACAAATGAAAGAGACGTCTCAAACCGCCAATACAGAAACGAAACAATGACTGGAACTGTATTTTGAACGGAAAGAACGGTAACCATCGCGACGATAAACACTATAAGGACGCCCGTAAGCATGTTCCTCCTCCCTGTTCACGATGTCTTTACCCAAATCTCAGAGATATTCCTGAAAGTCATTTTTTCATATCATCTTTCATTACTTAACGCGTAGCTAATGGTGCGAGCAGGGTTGCAAGCGCCACGACGAAGATTTTGGGATATAAAATAAAAAAGGCCGGCACAAGCATCTATTTTTATAAATGCTCTTTGCCAGCCCTCTTTCCCGGTATTATCCTGCCGAACCAGCAGATATACTTCCGGGCGCGTCAGTCCGCCATAAGACACTATGAATTGCTTTTGGAGAGATGATTATAGTATAGAGCCGTATTATTTGTCAATCGTGTATACTTTTTATCGAGGCGTAGAGCAAATACTACAAGAGCACATCTTCAAACGATTTTTCAGCTGTATCGGGTTCTCTGTGCACCTGATCCGGTCCTCTCGCGAGTTGACTCTCATCACATCAGCCCGGAGACCTTTCCAGAAGCGCGACGGGAAAGCTCCCAAAAATGCTTGAGAACAAGATCCCTTTTTCACCGCTCTCGGCATTCGCCGTAATGAGTTCTTTGGTGAACACGTTCCGATAGGACTCTCCCTGAACAGCTTCGGGCAGCATAAGCATCGTGTCCTCCCAAACCCCTTTGCCGAAGGGTACCTCTCCGGCCCCCGAAATAAGCCCGGTCAGGAAACGCGGCACGGCGGTGATTGCCAACAGCCCGTTCTTTCGTCGTGCAAACGCACAGGCATGCGCGGCTTTGGGTCCTCGAACGGCAAGGGGCAGGTAGTCGCCCTGACCATACAGCTCGTGGTTTGCCCGCCGATGCGCGAGCGCTTTTTGAGTAACGTACAATTTGATCCGACCGTCAACGGCGCTTTGTGTCAGTTCCCACGCAAGGGCGGCGCCGGTCATATCCTTTTCTTTCCGCTTCAGCTCCGCGAGGATACTGATCCGCCGCTCATAGTCTACGGACCTGCGGTTGTCGGGGTCCACGAGCGTGAAGTCCCACAGTTCCGTACCCTGGTAAAAATCAGGAACACCGGGCGCGCAGATCTTGAGCAGCGTCTGGGACAGGGAGTTATACATGGCGTAATGGGAAACCATTTGCTGAAAAGGCAAAAAATCATTCAGGAAACGATTCTCACGTGACGGCTTCATGACGGCACTGACGAACGATGCGAGGGCTTCTTCGTATTTTTCGTTCGGGTTGATCCAGCTGGTGTCCACCTTCGCTTCGCGTGCGGCCTTGAGCATATAGTCCCTGATCCGCTGGAGCAACACGTCATGCTCCCTGCCGCTCATCGGCTCAATGGGCCAGGCACCGATGAGGGTCTGGTACAGCAGATATTCGTCGTTCCGATTCGGCGACTCAATGCCGTCGATCATGGTCTTTCTCTTTTTGTTCACGCGGGCCCAGTTCCTGACGCGTTCCGCCCATTCGCGGGGAATCTCGGACAGCACGCTGACCCTCTGGCGGGTGTCTTCGCCCCGCTTCGTGTCGTGTGTCGCTGTGGTGATGAGGGCATGGGGCCACGATTTCGATCTTTCGATGTTCTGTCCATGGAAGGTCTCGAGCGGCGTGCCGAAGCGTTCCGGCATGCCGCCCACTTCGTTGAGGGACACAAGGCGGTTGTACACATAGAAGGCCGTGTCCTCGACACCCTTGGCCATGACGGGCCCGGTGATCTGCTGGAACCGCATCACGAAGTCGAGCCATGCGGCTTTGTCCTCATCCGCCATGTCGGGGGGATACCGGAGGAGCAGGACGTCTTTTACGAAATCGAAAATGGATTCACTGATGGCCGGGTTTCTCCGCTTGGCTTTCGAGACGGCGAGTTCCACCACTTGGCGGTCGTGGTCCGTGACAATCCACGTATTGGTGTACGTTCGGTAGACGGGAAAGCAGGCGATCACCTCCGTAATAGCGCTCCGCAGACTGTTCAGGGTGAAGTCCCTCGTGTGGCGATTCTTCTCTGAAAGGTCGTTCAGATAATGCCCCAGGGTGTTCACCTCGCTCGCCATGGCGACCTGCATAACGAGCTTCTTTTTTTCGCAGATCACTTCGGGAACGCTCATTTTCGTTCCAATGAATTTCTCGTATATCCGATCAAATTCCTTTGCGTGCCCGGCATCAACGAAAATGCCGTTCACCGAATTGAGAAAGACGTAGCCGGTCGTGCTGAAGATCGGCCAGTCCTCGGGCATTTTCTCGCTTTTTGTCAGGATCTTTTCCCCGACGATGTAAAACGGCTTATAACCCGGATCGGCAAGGGCCGCCTCGTCGTACCGGTCCGCCAGTTCACGTTCAGCTTCCGGCGACGGTTCGACGCCCGGCGCAAGACCCTGGCTGACGAGACAGCCGCGCTGGAGCCGGTGAAAATACTCAACGGGATTGTACAGACCGTCGGGGTGGTCGATTCTGAGGCCCGTGACGCTCTCCTCCCGGATCAGCCTGAAGATCAGAGCATGGGCCGCCTGAAAGAGCCCGTGATGCTCCATGCGGATGGCTCCCAGCCCGTTGATATCAAAGAACCTGCGGTAATTGATCTCGTCCGTCGCGACCCTCCAGTACGAGAGGCGGTAGATCTGCCGGCTCAGAAGTTCGTCAAGAAGGTCAAAGCTCCTCGCGTCGCCTTTCGTCCCGTTAAAGAGCCTCACGTTTTCTTCGACGTACGTTCTGATTTCAGCGCTCGCCGTAAAAAGCGCCCAGAGCCGCCGCTTGATCACTTCCTTTTCACGGCGTCGTTCTTCGATCCGCGCGGGGTCGGTCTCGGTGTACAGAGGAAGATGTCCCAGCGCCGTATTGATACTCAGCAGCTCGGCGTAGTCGGGATGCTCGACTTGCAGGACACTCTGCAGCTCGCGCAGGCGATGTTCCAGAATCAGTGCGTACGTCTGGGGCCGAAGCGGGAACCTGTGTTCGTAGTAATTGACGAAAAAAGCGCCCTCTTCGAACGTCAGCTTCAACTCCTGCCCTTCGAGGACATTACCGTACTGGCTCCCGAGAACAGGAATGAGCACCTTGTCCCTGAGTTCTTTTTTGACCGGCGACCAGTCGATGTCGAAATACCCCGCATAAGGGGAACTCGGACCATTTTCAAGCACGTCCTGCCACCATGCATTTTCCGGACGCTCGATGCACATATGGTTCGGCACGATATCGAGGACCTGCCCCATGCCGAGCCTTTTGAGTTCGGAGATCATGGATTGGTAGTCTTCCTCGGTTCCGATCTCGGGATTGAGCGCATTGTGGTCCACGATATCATACCCGTGCAGACTCCCTGGCTTTGCCGCAAAGTAAGGCGAGGCGTAGATATCCGTGATGCCGAGCTCGTGAAGGTATGCGATGATCCTCGTCGCGTCGCGGAACGTGAATGCGCGGTTGAACTGGAGCCGGTAGGTGGAAACGGGTATTCGCGGTTTCGGCAGCGCTTCCATCATTGAGCCTCCGTGACAGCCCGGTAGATAACGAAGCTGTGCGGCTTCATGGGGACAACGACCTCCTGGCCTCGCGCGTCCATACTCGGTTCCGCCGCACTACCAATTCCATTCCAACGGATCTCCGAGGAGTCCGGCATCGTTTCCCAAATTCCCTCCGGCAGGGTCAAGGGAACAGCGTGCTGATCTTCGCTAAAATTGAAAACACTAAACACCACCCCGCTGCCCTGCCATCGCCGTACGAACAGTATCTGCTCCGCAGCAAAGGTCCTGACCTCAATGTCTGCTTTACTCAGATTATTCAAAGATGCCGTCTCCTTCCTCAGCGGATCAGTTCCTTATAGAAGCCGAGCATGATCCGATGTTGACCATGCTGACGAAGTTCGAGGTCGATTTTTGATTTCAGAAACGTCTCCTCTGCCGCGGGTCAGAGACCTCGTCCTTCCATACGAAGGCCCTGAACTCCTCGTTTCTGCCCTTGCATACCGCCCCGACGAGCTCCTCGGCGGTGATGCCGAGATCCCGAAGATCGCCCAGGCGCAGGATGGCTGCGTCAAAGTTGCCTTCGGGCGTGAACGTTCCGATATGCAATTAATATGACAATCGACGGTAGGGGTTCCCTTCCAGGAATCGTCACCCCGGAGAAACGACGCGTAGTCAACGACCGAAAAGGGTCCGTGGACCCCATCAGGCTGGAAGCGCGGGGCGGGGTCGGCCGTTGCGTCTCACCGTCGAGCCGAAAGAGGTATCGGTTTGGCTCGCGTCGATGTGGTTGATTGGCAGTATAAGCTACTGAAGCAGTCAATGCAAGTGTCCGGCAATCATAAATGCCGCGATATGCTAGCTGTTCACGGCGGCTTCTTTCACCCGGCGTCGCAGCTTCTCACCGCAGGGCTTTCATCCGGGGCTGTTTCGGCAGCGTGAAACTGAAGGTACTCCCTTTGCCCGCCGCGCTTTCCACCCATATCCGTCCTCCATGCGCCTCGACGATCGTTTTCACGATGAACAGGCCAAGGCCGGAACCTTCGTTTTCTTTCGATGTCCGATAAAACGCATCGAACAGATAGGGCAGTTTATCCTCTGAAATCCCTTTGCCCGTGTCCGCCACGGACACCAGAAGATCGTCACCCGTCTCGGCAAGACGCACCGTTATGGCGCTCCCTTCACCTGAATGCGCCAAAGCGTTATTGAGAAGGTTTGCGACTGCCCGGTCTATCATCGCCGGATCGGCATGGATAGTTTCCGGCGCGGTCTTATCGACTTCAAGACTTACCGTCATGCGGACCTTTTCCGCTTCGCTTCTCACGAGCTCGACATTCCGCCGCATTTGTTTCACTATGGGGACTGTGCGGAACGCCGGCTTATACTGCTTCGCCTCCACCCGGGAATATTCAAGAAAGTCAGCCAGCAAGTCTGATAATTTGTGGAACTCCTCTTGTATCGTCGTCAGGACCTGCAGCTGCTTATCAGTAAGCGCACCGGCCTTGCCTGCGAGCAAACGCGCCAGAAAACCTCCCGCAGTCGCAAGCGGATTTTTCATGTCATGGGCGAACATGGAAAGAATGTTCTTCCTCGCCCGCTCCTGTGTCTTTATGTCCGTGATATCACGAAAAAGTTCGACAGCACCCGCGAAATCGCCCTGTTCGTTGAACAGAGGAGTGGTCGTCACGGACAGTATGGCGAGATTGCCGTTTTTCTTTTTTACCGAGGTCTCCGCTCCGACTCTCTGTTCCTTGCGCAGAAGTGCGTGCTTGACGAGCGGGCAGGCATTCGGGTCGGAAGTGCCATGGAATATTTCAAGATGCGGTCTGCCGATGACCTCCTCCCGGCTATAGCCCGTGATATCCTGCGCAGCGAGGTTAAAGTCGACGATGATCCCGTCCCCATCCACCCTGGAAAAGCCGAGAGGGAGGCTGCTGATGACGGTCTTGTATACTGCTTGTTCCGTTCCCGGCAGCCGATGGCCTTTTTCTGGGACGGTCATGTCAATCAGCTCCTTTCCGTAGTACCTCTGTGTTAATACGGCCAAGCATGGCAGACTGCTGCACCGGGGATGATCATTCAGAAAATCCCTCGATAGCCGCTGCTGATGCCGCTAAAAAAATGCTTTTGCCGTGAGTCCATGATCCGGGGACATCGGACGGTGGAGTCATAGGTCGGACTTGGCACGGCTCCATGGGTATCGCCTCACGCAGTTGAAGCTATGACCCCGCCGAGTGCAACGCTGCACTGATAATTCGCTTGAGTTCGGCATTCCTGACAGGTTTGTTGACATATTCATAGACACCCAGGCTGGTTGCTTCCAAATACGAATCCACGCCTGCATAAGCGGTCAGCATAATAACCGGTGGAGCAGACCGTTCACGTCTCAGGACATCCATGAACTCCAGGCCGTCCATGCCGGGCATTCGGTAGTCCGTTATGATAAGGTCGATGCCTGCCTGGATTTTTGACAGTGCGGCTCGTGCGTCCGTGGCGGTAATAACACCATACCCCCAATCCTGGAGGACCTTCTCCAGACGGACGAGGTTGTCAGCATCATCGTCTACAAGTAGTATTGCCCGCTGTTGTTGATCTCGTTTGTGAGGGAATGACTTTTTTGTTCCGTCTATCATCATACACCTCCACTCCTGCTGTAAAATAATAACGTTTTTCCCTTTATGTGCCAGCGCATGCCAGATCGCGAGTAATCCCTTGCATGACGCGTAATCAAAAAGGTAATGCGGGCAGATTGTGAATGCCGGTTGCCGGAAACGGCGCCCAGTACATGCTTCTAGTTTATCACGTTGAAAATGCCGATGCCGATAACCCGGAAGTTATCGGCATCCTTTGGCACTTCCCACCCCGTGCTTATCCGGTTCGCAATTATCAATCCTGTTGGAGCAGGGGCAGGAATGTCAGAGAGACGTGTCCGATTCTGTAAGAACAAAATCCTAGTACATCATTAATAGCGGCGCTCACCCAGAGCCTGATTGTACCCGATCATGCCGCTTTCGTCGCAGCTCTCCTCGATCCGCGTCTTTCAGCGTCGGATTGGCTTTGAGCCGGTCAGCATTCGCATTCATGACCGGCGGCATTACCACGGACAAAGGATGCCCGCCTTCACAATACGTTCTTCCCTGCAGATTTCACTGCAATGACCTTCATTTGCATTAAAATAATTTGTATACAAATAAATATCACAAAACGCGGGCTTCCGTCAAGTCGTTTCAACAAGGAGCGTTAACTGTCTGACAAATCGAAGGTTGCCGCCGATATTGGGCAAGCTTTCATTCGATACGATAGGTCAGCACACAGGATATCCCCGGCATGGTCGCGGATCATCGACGAAAGCACCCAGTTTCTGCGCACGTGCTCGACCAGAGACTGGGACTTATACCGGATCAGGAGGTAGATGGAATGGATTTGCGAGTTCACGAGATTGCTCTGCACGAAGTCCACGACCCGGTACCTGCCGCCGAAGGGCACGGCGGGCTCGGAACGGAATTTCGTGAGCGGGGCCGTCCGCTTGCCCTTGCCGCCCGCGAAGGACGAAAGCGAGTATTTTTGGATGGGCCATATCTGGCCCCTTGCAGCGTAAAGCCATCATATGAGACGACAAATGAAGGAACTTGCGGGGGCGTTCGCGTTTAACCGTCAAATATGTCGTATTTAATCGCGTTCTTGCCGTCAGCCTTTACTGCATACATGAGACTGTCGGCCCGCCGGACCATCTCGTCCACGG
>JBLMWN010000141.1:0-11680 GCA_050257255.1 Betaproteobacteria bacterium
CCCTGACCGTCATATTTATTCTCACCGAGCGTACCGAGCAGAATGTGATCGGCGTGTTGTCTCTTATCTTCTGGACGCTGGTCCTGTTGGTCACGGTCCAATATACCTGGCTTGCCATGAGCCTCGGGAAGCGCGGTGAAGGGGGGACCATCGTTCTCAGGGAACTCCTAGTGCCGCTCCTCAAGTCGGGACGGCAGATTGCCCTGGTCACACTTCTTTCCTTTATCGGCATCTCGCTCATCATCGGCGACGGAGTGATCACGCCGGCCATCAGTATCCTCTCCGCCGTGGAAGGCATGCTGCTGATTCCCGGACTTGAGGAGACCGGGCAAGGGACCCTTATCCTGATAGCCGGCGTCATCGCCATACTGCTTTTCTACTTTCAGAAGAAGGGGACGGACAAGGTAACCGGCGCCTTCGGCCCCATCGTCCTTGTGTGGTTTGCGGCGCTGGCCGTCTCGGGTGTCGCCTCGATCGTCCAGGCGTCCGTGGTTATCAAGGCGGTCAATCCCTGGTGCGCGATCCGGTTTTTTCTCGACAACGGTCTGGCGGGTTTCTTCGTTCTCTCCGAAGTTATTCTCTGCGCCACGGGCGGAGAAGCGCTCTACGCCGACATGGGCCACCTCGGCCGGGAGCCCATTGTGCGCGCCTGGTCCGGGGTCTTCGTGGCGCTCGTGCTGAACTATTTTGGCCAGGGAGCGTTCATCCTCACGCATCCCGATGCGAAGAACGTTCTGTTCGAGATGATTTTCACTCAGGCGCGTTTCCTCTACATTCCCTTCTTGCTTTTGAGCATCGCGGCCACGATCATTGCCTCGCAGGCCATGATCAGCGGCATGTTCTCCATCGTGTACCAAGGGATAGCCACGCGGATCCTGCCCATGTTCAAGATCGACTACACGTCCGAGGAGCGGCGGTCCCAGATCTACATCGGATTTGTCAACTGGTTCCTCCTGATCGCCGTGCTCTTCATCATGCATGAGTTCCGTCAGTCGAGCAACCTCGCGGCGGCCTACGGCCTCGCCGTCACCGGCACCATGACGCTGACGGGCATCATGATGACCTGGATCTACTCTCTTCGCAGGAAGTACTTCCCGGCTGGAGTCTCGTTCCTCGTCATGCTTGTTTCTGCAACGTACTTCCTTGCGAGCACCTACAAGATACCGCACGGCGGCTACTGGTCCCTCATCATTGCGGCCATACCGTTCTCGGTCATCATGCTCTACCGCAGGGGCCAACGGAAGCTGTACAATTCGCTTCAGCCGCTGCCGATCGACGTCTTCTTGTTGAGCTATAATCAGATTTACGGGACGGTAAATAAGATCAGCGGCACTGCCCTCTACTTCTCCCGTGATGCCAAGGAAATACCGCCGTACATCATCCATACCATGTTCAAGAACAACATCATCTACGAAGACAACGTCATCGTCTCGATCGTGAAGCGCGAGGACCCTTTCGGCGTCACAGGGTTCTTCAAGGAGGACCTCGCGCCCGGCCTCCGCTCCTTCGAGATCCAGATGGGATACATGGAAGTCCCGGACGTGGAGGAGATCCTGCGCGAGGCGGGAATCCAGGAGAAGACCATCTTCTACGGCGTCGAGGACATCTTGCCGAGCAATATCGTCTGGCAGATTTTCTCGCTGATCAAGCGGCTGACGCCGAACATAGTCCAGTTCTACAAGCTTCCCTATAATAAACTCCACGGCGTGGTGACGCGGGTCGAAATGTAACCACGCGCCTGGAGCACCGCTCGGTAATACCTTCAGCAATGTTGCCAAAAACAAGCCTTGAAAAATTGATTGACGTGATACGGGGATGAGGGAGGGGAATTCAAAGAGGCGGTTTAAGTTCTCTTTAACGCCCGGCACCGTCAGTTACGGTCCCTGATCGGGGCAAGTCGCCGGACTTGTAGGGCCAAATATTTTCCTCATAGAAGAATACATGGGCGGCAATGCTACACTCTATGCTGCTCGGTAATGAACCATCTTTGATTGGAAAGCGATGCAGATGGGCCGTCCATTTCGCATGCGGATCAGCACGGCCGCTGAAGTGCACTCCAGGGAGTCATTAAACGTACAAAGCTCCTCCCGGCACGCACCTACGGAACCGAACGATTCAGCCACGCCGCCCTTTCCGGAAAGACTCGTATAGGTATCGCACCGAGGCAGACCTGAGACCCCTACGGTGATCGCCAGTGCGTGGCATTCCTTGTCCCTATTGTATGCACAGTTCTCGGCATCACAACCGATGATGAACGGCATTTTTTTTGCCATGGCTGACCTCCTTTCTGCCCCGGCATTTTTCCTGCTTTCCTGATCGACGATGTTTTGTTCTCCGGAGCGTTCACTGCCTCATGATCTTATTATAGAGATACGGAATACTGTTAGTCAAGCGAGACAAGTGAACACGGAGAAAGGCAATGCCGAAGAGCGGCAACAAATTGCATTCTCGTACAGTAATTAAACAGATGGACGGGAAGATGCCGCATTTTGAGTGCGCACGTCGCGGCATTCTTCAGTTTGATCAGAGTCAGGACCTTTCGCAGGCTGGGATGATGCAGGGAGAGCGATGATCGTCATGTGAACTTGCAGCAGGAACGATTCGATACTGGGAAGGCAAGCTGTTGCAGTAGGCGGGAGTGGTGCTTCTTTGCTGCGGATGCTTTTGTATGTTCCAATGTCACAACGGCAGTTTCTTCGTTTCCTCGATCACATGACCCGCTTCGGTTCCGCTCAGGGACTGGAGCTTGTCACCGAACTTCGCAAGCCGCTTGTCCGCTTCGTCGTATCTCGACTTGGTATTCGTCAGATGCTTGCCCACCAGCTCGAACTCTTCTTGAAATTTTTTGAAATCACCGGAAAGCCTGGCGAGGTTTTTTAATATTTCCTGTGCCTGTTCTTCGATATGCAATCCCTTGAGACCGAGCAGAATGGTCTGGAGGTAGGCATAGAAGCTGTTCGGCGAGACGGGGATGACGCGCTTCGTGAAGGCGTAGCTCAAGAGCGCCTTGTCCGTGTCCACGGCTTCGTCCTTGATGATAAGCTCGTAGTACACGTTTTCAGCCGGGATGTACATGAGCGCGAAGTCGAAGGTGCCTTCGTCGGGGAGGATGTATTTGCCGGCAATGGCATCGATATGCTTTTTCACGTCAGCGACGAACTTTCGCTTGGCTGTTTTGCGCTCTTCTTCCGTTGCTGTCTCAACAACGCGCCTGAAATTTTCAAGAGGAAACTTGGCGTCTACCGGAACGAGGCTCTGACCGATCCTGATGACAGCGTCCACTGCTTCGCCACTCTTGAACCGGTGCTGGAGCGTAAAATGCGCAGGAGGGAATATCTGGGCCAGGAGGTCTCCGAGAAAGAGCTCGCCCAGCCCGCCCCTGAGCTTGGGAGAACGGAGGATCTCCTGCAGGCTCGCGATGTCTTTTCCCACGTCGAATACTTTTTTCGTGGCTTCGGAGAGACTCCCGAGGCCCTTGCTCACTTCCTGCACGACCCGGGCGGCATTATCGAGCCTCGAATTCAAGTCGCCCGTTGATTTCTGGAGCTGTTGCGTTACTTGATTGAGCTGGCTATTCACCTGATTCGTGATCTGTCCGAGCTGTTGGTTGACCAAGTCCTGGTTCTTGAGCATCGTCTCCGTGAGCTGGCCGCGGAGGGATTGCACCTCCTGCTGCATCAGGCTGATGCTTGGGTCAACGGTCTTCTTCTGGGATTGCATGATAAGCCAGATGAGGACTAGAAGAACGGCTGTAAGAAGTATGAGGATGGCGATTTGCATGTAAGTTGGGAGTTCGAAGCATTGAGTTGGGAGCTTAAAGTTCTGTCATATGTTACTCCGAGCTTATAACGCTGAACTAACGTATTTCCAGCATCCGATCCAGCGCCCGCTTGGCCGGCATCCGGATCTCCTCGGGAACTTTGATAACGTACTGCATGTTTTCCATGGCCCGGAGCACGCTCTCGAGCTTGGTCCGCTTCATGTTGGGGCAGACCATCTCTTTGTTCAGGACGAAGAATTTCTTGTCCGGGCTGTCTTTTTTGAGCCGATGGAGGATGCCTTCCTCGGTGCCGATGATGAATTCCTTGTGATTCGATTCCCGGCAGAACCTAAGCATGCCTGAGGTGCTCGTGATATGGTCTGCCATGTCCTGGACCTCGGGCGGGCATTCGGGATGCACGACGAGCAGCGCGTCGGGATGCTCGGCCTTTGCCTTCCTGACGTCCTCGACGTCGAGATGCGCGTGATGAACGTTGCAGAACCCGTCCCAGGAGATGATCTTCTTTTTGGTCCTCTTGGCGGCATAGGCGGAAAGGTTCCGGTCAGGGATGCAGATGACGGTGTCCTCTTTGAGCGATTCTATGACCTTTACCACGTTGGATGAGGTGCAGCAGATATCGCTCTCGGCTTTTACTGCCGCTGAGGTGTTCACGTAAGCAACGACCGGCACGCCGGGATATTTTTTCTTCATATCCAGGAGTGTGAAGTCGTCGGCGAACTCGAAGGCGATGCCCATGACAGCCGTGTACAGGTCCCTGCGCGTCTTGCGCGGTCCTGTCACGGTCACCATGTCGGCCATGGGACAGCCGGCGCCGATTTCCGGGAGCAGCACGGTTTTGACCGGGGAGAGTATCGAGGCGCTCTCTGCCATGAAATGGACACCGCAGAACACGATCACGTCATTATCTGTTTTGGCCGCGGCGCGCGAGAGCTCAAGAGAGTCTCCGGTGATGTCGGCGATGTCCTGCACCTCGGGACGCTGGTAATTGTGTGCAAGGATAATGGCGTTCAGGTCTTTTTTGAGCTTGAATATCTTGTCGCGAAGGGCGGTGATATCGTTCTTGCCGGAAATCATAATTAAGTGATAATACCGATAAGTGCACTCTGTTGTCAAATGGAATTTGATTTGTGACAGCGAACTCCATTCATGGAGAGCATGAGTACGCTGTCTTTGCGGCTGTGAGAAACGCCATCGGTCTCTCCAAAACTTCATGCAAGAAGATGGTATACTTAAGTAGAAGGAGGGAACCGGATGCCGGAACAGATCGTGGAATCCTTTCAGGTAAAGCGCCTCGACATTCTTGATCAAAAAGAAAATGGCGACGCCGCTCTTGTACCTTCACTGACCGATGACGAACTAAAAAAGATGTACGAGATCCTTGTTCTTTCGAGGACCTTCGACCAGCGTGCGCTTAATTTGCAGCGGGAAGGACGGCTCGGCACGTACCCGTCATTCCTTGGGCAAGAGGCGTCACAGGTGGGGAGCGTTTTTGCCGCAGAGAAATCGGACTGGATGTTCCCGTCCTTCAGGGAAAGCGGCGTGTACCTAGCGGCGGGCTATCCCATGCACCTGCTCTTTCAGTACTGGGCCGGCGACGAGCGGGGCATGAAGATCCCCGACGGCATGAACATCTTTCCGCTTTCCATACCGGTGGGCACCCAGATCCCTCATGCCGTGGGCGCCGCGATGGCAGCGAAATACCGCAAGGACCCGGTCGCTGCTCTCGTGTACTTCGGAGACGGCGGCAGCTCGCGCGGGGATTTCCACGAGGCATTGAACATGGCGGGCGTATTCAAGCTCCCGGTCGTGTTTTTGTGCCAGAACAATCAATGGGCAATATCGCTGCGGAGGGAGCAGCAGACCGCCGCAAAGACCATTGCCCAGAAGGCCTATGCCTACGGTTTTGACGGCATCCAGGTGGACGGCAACGACGTGTTCGCCGTATACAAGGCGACGAGGGATGCCCTGCGTAAGGCAAAAGAGGGGGGCGGCCCGACATTGATAGAGTGCTTCACCTACAGGCTGGCAGACCACACGACCTCTGACGACGCATCGCGGTACCGGTCGAAGGAAGAGGTCGAAATGTGGAGGGCGAGGGACCCCATCCCGAGGCTGCAGCTGTTCTTGGAGAAGAAGGGACTCTGGACGGAAGCATATCAAAAGGACGTTGAAACGCGTTCAAAAGCCTCCGTGGACGAGGCCCAGAAAAAGGCCGAGACCGCAGCTCCGCCGGACCCGCGGGACATGTTTACCTACACCTACGGCAGCCTCACGCAGAGGCAAACAAGAGAGCTGAAGGATTTCTGATATGGCGACGATGAACATGGTCCAGGCCCTGAACCTGGCGTTGCGGGAAGAGATGGAGCGGGACAAAGATGTGGTCATCCTTGGCGAAGACGTGGGAAAGGACGGCGGCGTGTTCCGCGTGACCGAGGGACTGTTCAGCCGCTTCGGCCCCGAACGCGTGATGGACACGCCCCTCGCGGAGACCGGGATCGTGGGCGCCGCCATCGGGATGGCCGCTTACGGGTTAAAGCCCGTGGCGGAGATTCAGTTCATGGGCTTCATTTATTCAGCAATCGATCAGCTGTTCTCGCACGCGGCGCGCATCCGGGCGCGATCGCGCGGAAGATTCACTTCCTCAATCGTCATTCGCACTCCCTACGGCGCGGGCGTGAAAGCGCTTGAACACCACTCTGAAAGCACGGAGGCGCTCTTCTGCCACATGCCGGGCGTGAAGGTCGTTGTACCTTCGTCACCGCGTATCGCGAAGGGATTGCTCATTTCCTCCATCAGGGATCCGGACCCCGTCGTATTTCTCGAACCGACGAGACTCTATCGACTTGTCAAAGAGGACGTGCCCGAGATCGATTACACTACACCCCTGGGAAAGGCACGGATTGTCCAGGAAGGCAAGGATGTCACGGTGATCGCCTGGGGGAGCATGCTCCAGCGGACGATGAAGGCTGTCGAGGGTTTCAATGCCGAGGTCATCGACCTGATGACCTTGAGTCCTTTTGACGAAGAGACTGTTCTTCAATCGGCGAAAAAAACCGGAAGGGTCGTGATCGTCCATGAAGCGACCGCGATGTGCGGGCTGGGAGCGGAAATCTCCGCAACGATCGCCGAGCATGCCATGCTTCACATGAAAGCGCCCATTATCAGGGTTACCGCATATGATGTCGTGTTGCCGCTACCAAAGCTTGAGGACTACTACCTGCCGAGCGTAGAGAGGATGCGAAAAGCTATCGAGACGGTGCTCCAATACTGAAACTATCAAGCGTGCAGGCCGGCCAGCCGTTAAGCCGGGACGGTCAGTACCAAAAATCTGCCAGCCTGCGGATCTGCACATAATTCTCCCTTGGGCGTTTCTATTCATTCATATCACCGGGAAAGGACAAAAACCATGGCGTACAATTTCGTATTGCCCGATCTGGGCGAGGGCATAACGGAGGGTGAAATCAGGAAATGGCTCATCAAGGAAGGTGACGCAATAGAGGAACACCAGAGCGTTCTCGAGATCGAAACAGACAAGGCCGTTGTGGAAGTCCCGTCTCCGAAAAAGGGAACGGTCCTCAAAATCTCCAAAGAAGAAGGAGAAACCGCAAAAGTCGGCGATGTGCTGCTGGTCATCGGCGAGGCTGGGGAGAAGGTCGAAGCGCCGCGACCCTCGGAAGAAAGACCTTCTGCCGAGGAGAGACCGAAATCAGTATCCGTAGTGGGGGTTCTCCCTGAGGAAGAGGAGGAAGTGAAACCGAAGGCTGCGGAGCGGGCGAAATCCATGCCGGTCGTGGGTATGCCATCTGAGAAAGAGGAGGCAGTTGTTCTCGCCGCGCCGGCTGTTCGGGCTTTCGCAAAAGAGCAAGGAGTCTCTCTCGAGAAGATCAAGGGTTCCGGTCCGGGTGGCAGTATTACAAGAGAGGACGTCCAGAAAGCTTCGAAGCAGCTTCCCAGGGCTGAAGACCAGTACGGACAATCCGACCGGGTCGCGATCAGGGGTCTCAGAAAAACGATCGCGAAGAACCTTTTGCTTTCGCAGAAGACGACGGCCTTTGTAACGGAAACGGACGAAGCGGACATCACCGATCTCTGGGACCTGAGGGCGCGGGAGAAGGAGGCGCTTGAGGACAAGGGGATCCACCTGACGTTTATGCCCTTTTTCATCAAGGCCGTGCAGCATACGCTCATGGAGTTCGGCACGTTCAATGCCGCGGTCGACGAGGAACGTGAAGAGATAATCGTCAAAAAATACTACAACATAGGCGTTGCCGTTGACACGGCCGAGGGTCTTATTGTCCCGGTTGTCAGAAACGTGGAGAAAAAAACGGTCCGCGAACTCGCCGCTGAGCTTCAAGAACTCAGTCAGCAGGCACGGGATCGGAAGATCAAGCTCGAAGATCTGAAAGGCAGCACCTTTACGATCACCAATTACGGGACCTATGGCGCCACCTTCGCCACGCCGATCATCAACTATCCGGACGTAGCGATTCTCGGAACAGGTAAGATTTCAGACAAGCCCTGGATCACAGGGGGCCGGATTACCATCCGAAAGATACTTCCAATTTCCCTCACGTTCGACCACCGGGTGAACGACGGCGCCGGAGCAGCGAAATTCCTTGCACGGCTCGTCCGCTATCTCGAAGACCCTGCGTCAGTGTTCATCGAGAGCGCATAGCCTTCCTGGAGCCTTATACGTTCCCAACGGCTTTAATTCGCGCCACCCCGGTCATTCGTGCGATTCCTTGCGTCTGAATGCGCCTGCTTTTGATCAACTCCTTTGTTTGCCGGCTTTTCTGTTGCGCAGAGCGCTCATTTCAGGTATTCTGTCCTCCATGACGGAAGAACAGTTTAAATCAGGCTTCATCTCGATCATCGGAAGGCCGAACGTGGGAAAATCCACGCTCCTCAATGCGCTCCTGGGCGAAAAGATCGCAATAATCTCCGACAAACCTCAGACAACGCGGAACCGCATCCTGGGCATCGTGAACCGGCATGGTGCGCAAATGGTGTTCATGGACACGCCGGGCATCCACAAGCCCATGCACAAGATGAACGAGTTCATGGTGAGGACTGCGCTTGCAACGTATAATGAGGTGGATGTGATCCTCCTGCTCGTCGAAGCCACGGAAAAGCCCGGCAGGGGGGATAAGTTCATTATCGAAACTCTTTCCGCGGTAAAGACGCCGGTTTTTCTCCTGATCAATAAAATCGATCTTATTAAAAAAGAATCCCTGTTCCCCCTGATCAAGGAGTACAGCGACCTCTACAACTTTGCCGAGATCATCCCCATATCCGGGCTCCATAACGATCTCGGAGGGTTGTTGGGTGCCATCATCAAGTGCCTGCCCGGAGGGCCGAAGTATTTTCCCGACGACCAGCTCACGGACCAGCCCGAGCGGTTCATCGTGTCCGAATTGATCCGGGAGAAGATCTTCGACCTGACCAAGGAAGAGATACCGTACTCCACGGCTGTCGTCATCGAAGACATGAAAGAAGATCCGGATATTACGCGGATCACTGCGGTGATTTATGTCGAGCGGGACTCGCAGAAGGGCATTCTTATAGGCAAGGGTGGGGTCATGCTCAAGCAGATCGGCACGCTCGCCCGGCAGGACGCGGAAAAGCTTCTTGGGACGAAGATATTTCTCAAGCTCTGGGTGAAGGTCAAAAAGGGCTGGCGCGAGGACGAACGGATGCTCAAGAACATAGGGCTCGTGACGGAAGAATAAATACAAATTCTAAATCCGAATATTGAAATCCTAAATAAATTTCAAAATCGAATAATGAAATTCTAAACATCGATTTACGGTTTGTATAGAGTTTCGAACTTAGAATTTCGAGATTGAGGTAAATTATGCATGAACTCATCACCTGGCTGGTGACCACCATCGGGGCCTTGGGCTATCCCGGCATTTTCCTCCTTATGGCCATGGAGAGCTCAGTCATCCCGATTCCGAGCGAGCTCGTAATGCCGCCAGCGGGTTATCTTGCCCAGCAGGGACAGATGAACATGGCGATTGCGATCGTGTGCGGCACCGTGGGCAGCCTCGTGGGCGCGTACGCGAACTATTTTGCGGCGCATTATCTCGGCAGGCCGCTTCTCTTGAAATACGGGAAGTACGTCTGGATCACGGAGGAGAAGTTCGCAAAGGTTGAGACATATTTCAAGAACCACGGCGAGATATCGACCTTCATCGGCCGGCTCTTCCCTGTCATCCGCCACCTGATTTCGCTGCCCGCCGGCCTGGCCGGCATGAACCATATAAAATTCTCACTCTACACGCTGCTTGGCGCCGGTATTTGGGTCACAATCCTCACATTCATCGGGTATTTCATCGGCGCCGAGCGTGAATTGATCATGCAATACTCTCATCAGGCATTGATCGGCGTGGTAATCGTGAGCGCCATCATCATCTATTTCTACGTCAGGGTGCACAAGAATAAAAAAAAACGTATGGAAACTGAAAGCACGAACTGATGGAAACGCATAAACTGTTTTACGACCGTCACGCGAGGGACCGAAGTGCCAGGCAGACTATGCGATGCCGGACCGTTACGGACCTAAGGCAACGAACCAATTATCCCTCGAAACCAACTCCACGGCCCTTTTTCTTGGTTTTGGGCTTTCAAAGTCGTTCAACATATAAGTCATTTGTATTACTTTTTTCAGCTATTTGAAAATCGAATGGCACCCATTCGATAATCATATAATTTCCTAAGGCCCCTTCTCGTTCATAAGCGGTTCCTACGCTTTACCATCAACCATAACCAAGCCTATCCTCTTGATTTTCCGATCTCAGTACAAATCTAGCGCTCTCGTTTCATGCTCCGGCATGATAGGTGCATCTTGACCATTCTAGAATAGCGGAACACGGCTTTGGATGGCCAGAAAAGGAGGTGGCTGTTATGAGGCTGGTTACGATTGTAATATTGTTTATCATGTTAATGCTTGTGGTGTGGATGCCTCAATTCCTGGAGCCTATGGGGGCTGGCCTGAATATTGCGGCTCTGCATTGGTAGGGTGAGTTATATCGAGAAAATAAAAATCCTCCCTCTCTGCCGCTGCGTAAGTTCAATGCTGGCCCACGCACCGATCTCTCACCTCGGATAAAGCACCCCTGGTTTGTTCCTGCGCCGGCTTCAGGATCAAGTTCACCACGGTTACTGCACAGTCACGGTCCCCGTCATGAACAAATGAATGTTGCAAAAGTATTGATACGTGCCCGCAGACAGGAACTGCACACACACGGTGGCGTTCGGGGCTAGATTTCCTGAATCGAACTTGCCGTCAGGGGCACCGGACAACCCGCTTGTGACCGTATGGGTTGTTGCGTCATTATTGGTCCATTTTACGATATCGTTCACTGCAATCGGCACGCTGTTGGGCGCAAAAGCGGGCGTTGTCGTTATCGACACAACCGCAGCCTCCGACGGGGGGCAGGTAACGATCTTTGCATTCGCTGATGAAACAGTGCTCACGCTTGTGTTGGGACTGCTGCTCCCGCAGGAGTAAAAAGTCGCCACTACAACAATGAGTAATACAAACGTGCTGAGATGTACGGCCTTCACTTTTTTCATCGCCATATCCTCCTCATAACTATTCCGAGTCTCCCTAAGAAGGAAAGTGCGAGAGAGGTCATCCCATGCCTCGCACTTTTCTTTGCACTCTGGAATCGTCACGAACAATATTACTGCACTGTCACCAGTCCTATCATGGTTGTTGGATGAATCGAACAATGATAGTTAAAGGTTCCGGCCGAAGTAAATTTCAGACAGACAGATGCACCGGGGTTCACCTGAACATCGAATGCGCCGTTGGCTGGAACCGTCGTACCGGTCACTGTGTGAAGAATCGTATCGATGTTAGTCCATTTCACCGTTGTGTTGACAGGCACCGTG
>JBLMWN010000142.1:0-22214 GCA_050257255.1 Betaproteobacteria bacterium
CGGATCCTGCATCAGGAAGGAACGAGGGGCATCACGAACATCGTTCTCATGGGCATGGGGGAACCGCTCGCGAACTTCGATGAAGTAATCAAGGCATTAAAGATCATCACTTCCGAGACCGGACTGGGCTTTTCGCCCCGTCGCGTAACTGTTTCGACAGCCGGGCTTGTTCCTGAGATCGAAAAGCTGGGGAAATCGGGAGTTAAGGTGAATCTCGCCGTGTCTCTCAATGCAACGACCGACGACGTAAGGGATAAAATCATGCCCGTGAACAGGCGCTATCCCATCAAGCAGCTGTTGGCCGCCTGTAAAAGGTTCCCTCTTGAACCAAGGCGCAGGCTTACTTTTGAATATGTGATGCTGAAAAGCGTGAATGATTCTGTCGAGGATGCCCGGAGGCTTGCAAAGCTGCTTCAAGGGACCAAGTGCAAAGTGAACCTCATTCCCTTCAATCCCTTTCCCGGGAGCGAGTTCGAAAGGCCCGATGACGCGACGGTGCGACGATTCCAGAAAATTCTGCTCGACCACCACTACACCGCGCCGGTGCGCGAGTCGCGCGGCAGTGACATCTCTGCGGCTTGCGGGCAGTTGCGGGAGAAGGCGGCGGCTGGTACTCAAGGTTGATGTTCTCATAAAAGGCTGTAAAATGCTTTTTTGCCTCATCCCGACTTATTTGTCCGGAATTTTTCCTTTACAGTTCATCATGCAGCGGTAAATTCCCCAAAAGCGTGAATATTGACTTTTTACGTGAAAAGTTTCTTTTCGCGCTCATTCGTGACCAACTTCTATTTTGGTTTTAGTGATAGGCGGATTTGTCGCCGATATCGAAGGCGATGGGCATGGTTATTTTTCGCAGCGTGAAGATGACAAGCATGACGGCGATCGGGACTAGGCCATAGGACGCGCCTCGGCCGGTCAGAATGCTGCTCGAAACCAGCAGCACGTAGACCGGCATGATCATCGCGAGAAGATAGCCCTCGAAGAGCTTAAAGCAGAAGGCCTCTTTCGCAGTCACGAATCCCAGGCATCCGGAAAGCGGCAACAGGAGCAGTGAGCTGTACCGTTCGTGCACAAGCGCATCAGACAGGGACCCCTTTCCTATGTAGAGGAGCGCGACAAGACAGCCAAGGCTGAAGAAGTATAGGATCTTCAGGTTGGCTTTGAACTTGCTCAAATACAGATGAATAAAGAATACGCTCATGCCGATGGATGCATAGAGGCCATAGATAAGGATATCAGCCGACAGGCTGATGAGTGCCGCGTTGGAATTTGAAGATGCCGTCACCAGGAGAAACGCCAGACTGGTGATAATGATGGTGGACATCACTATACCGGCACGGTAGAGCACAACGGTGATTTTATCTTCCCTGGTGAGGGGTTGGAATACCTGTCTGTAGCCCATTGGTCATTTTCCCCTAACACAATTCCGCGATTAGCCCTTTTTCACCTTTTTCCAGAACGACAAATCGCTTATCATAAGCTTGAGAAGCTGACGAGGCGACATTTCCGAGGCTTCTTTACACCTGCAGGCGTCGTCTTTGCCTTTCCTCGCTCGCCTTTCTGCAATATCTTTCTCTTTCCCTGGGCCGCCTGGGTCAACGGTTTTTTGGTACCGCATAACCATCCTCTATACCTCCATCGCATTTTACCTCTCTGGGCAAGAATATGTCAAAGCTTCTCTTCATCATTCGTGGAGCTCCTCCGGCATCCAAGCCTGAGGGAAAAGTGCGTAAGTTCACCAGGTTTTCCGCGGAATGACGTCCGGATGTTCATATCCGGATCATTCAGCGAGAAGACAAAAATTTCGTAGCCTCCGCCTCTCACACCTTAGTACGAGCGGCACGGCGTAGGTTAGTCCCTCTGTGACTTGTCAGGCATCAATGTGATGGTCATGCGGTGCTATACTTGATTCAGGACAACACGATTTGTCCTTTCGCCGGACGGCTGTTCCACCTGGGGGAGGAGCCTGGCCTGGCGAGCGGTCGGAATACAGGAGGTGCGAAAAAGAATCATGAGAACGAAGAGGGAAGAATATATCGACAAGATATCGCAGCAGCTCAAGGAGTGGTCATCCTGGATTGACGAGCTGGAGTCCCGGGTGGCCGGGACCTCGGCCGGAATGAAAGCCAAGTACGAGGCCCGCATACGGGAGCTGAAGGAAAAACGCGACGCGTTGTCGCTCAAGCTTCGCGAGCTCGGGGCAACGAGCGGCGAAGCCTGGAACACTGTGAAGACGAGCATTGAGGAAGCCAAGAAGGACCTGAAGGAAGCTATTTCCGCTGTGCGTGATAAGTTCAAGAAAGCAGCATAGGTCAGCGTCTTGTGTGAGGTAACCGGGGAGGGCAAGATAGGATCTTAAAGGGCCCTATGGCATCTTCAATTCCTGGTCGTGATGAAAGGCAAAAGCCATGAACTTCGAGATCTCCACAAAAGAATACCGCGACCTGCTGGACATCCTGCACATTGCCGACGTGGTCATGTCCGGACACCGGAGAGAAGAGGACAAACGCACCGAGCGGCACCGTGCTCTCATCCAGAAGCTCTATGCCCTCGCGAAAGAAGACGGTAATGACCTGCTGATCAGCTATAACGAGAGCGTGAATAAATATATCCCGACTGCGGAATTTGAACAAAGCAGCGTGGCGCATGTCCTGATCCACGAGTTCGGAGACCACCTCTTCTGGGATGAACTGATCAACAGATTATCAATTCGGGACGCAGCACAGATTGCGGGCGGGATCGACCGCCTCAACGCCATGAGCGACAGCGATCGCCAGGCCGTGGAAGGACCCATCCGGCAGCGGTATATCGAGGAATTCACAACAAATGGCGTGGCCGGTCTTGAAGTCATCGAGCGGTTCGGCATTGGTGGAGGGATACTGGTCAAGACGTCGGACTGATCACGTCCACGGGCAGTGAGCCATAACCGTGAATCAGTATGCTGATGTTCTTCACTGCCGTTCAGTACACAAAGGCCCCGCCAAACATTTCCACAATTTTCTTCACCAAAGCAGGCAGCGACGGGTCCCGAGCTCCCATGAGAAGAACGCAGTCTTCCGGCTTCGCGTCGACTTTTAATTTCATCAATAACTCATCGCGACCGTTGACCGCGTGTGCATTGAATGCTACGGGGCCGAGACCATGTATGATATCTTCCGAGGAAATATTCTTTTTCGCCGTGCCTCCGGCATAATAGATCGGCAAGAGATAGAGCGAGTCTTTTTGCCGGAAGGCGGTTCGAAAGGTTGCAATGTATTCATCCTTTAAGAATCGTGTCGGACCGAACCCGTGGGGCTGGTACACGGCAATAATGCGCTCGGAAAGGCCCCGCGCTGCGCGAACAGCGGCCGCAATCTTTGCCGGATTATGCGCAAAGTCGTCGACCACATGCACGTGATTCTTTGTCTGAGTTACAAAAAAACGCCGGGCCACACCCTCATAATTTTTTACCGCTTCGGCCAGCGCGGCCGGCACGCATCCGAAATGCTCGCACACGCACAGTGCCGCGCGCAGGTTTTCGAGATTGTGATTTCCCGGAAGCGGCAGATGATATTCAATCCCGCTCTTAAAAATCTTGACCGAGGTCGGCAGGAGTTCTTCATGATCCGGTCGCCAGGAACCCGAACCATTTCTGCCGAAGCGCACGGTTGCAGGAAGTGAAAGGAGGACCGGATCGTCGGCATTGGAAGCCGTCCAGGGGGATTGTAACGTGAGCGTTTCGAAAAGCTCTTTTATCTCGTCAACCGTTTTGTGGTCCTTGGAAATATTAAGGACAACGATGGCCTCCGGACGATATTTGATAAGCGTTCCATCGCTCTCGTCTGCCTCCACCACCAGGAGATCAGAGCCGCCGCTGTAGGCATTGCCAATAAGCCCCTGCTTTTCCAGCCTGCGGAGACCTGCGCCGCTTATGAGCGAGGGCGATTTTCCGCACGCGGCCAGGAATTCGAATATCATGGCGGTAACCGTGGACTTGCCGCTTGTGCCGGCGACTGCAATGGTCTTTTTTGTAGCGATGATCGCAGCAAGCAGATCGGAGCGATGAACGATGGGGGTGCCGCGGCTGCGCGCAGCGGCCATGTCGGGATTGGATTCTTCTATTGCAGTCGAGACGCAGACAACATCGGTATCCGCACCCACACCAGAACCGTCCTGGGGAACGATGGCACACCCCAGGCCCTCAAGCGATTGCCTGATAAAGGCGGTATCCTCGGTTGCAAGCAACCGATCGGACCCCGAGACCGTGATCCCCTGAAAGCGCAGGTATTGCGCGAGCGCGCTCATGCCGCTTCCGAAAATGCCGGTAAAATGGACGCTGCGGCATCGGCTTTCGCCGATAAGGATGGGCGGAGGATCGATATAAACGACCGTGCCTTCCCTGACAGTTTCAAACAAGCGAATGATGTCCAGATTGCGCAGGCAGACGCACCCCTGCGACAGGGGAGTGCCGATAAGGTCCTCCCGGCCCGTCCCGTGGATATAGATGTAACGCTCATAAGAATCCACGCCCGCGCCCTTATTGATCCCCTCCTCAAGGCCTTCGAGCCGCAGAATGCGCGTCAGGATCAGGTTATCTCCGTTCAGACTGTGATCCCAGTCTTCGCCCGTGTCCTCGCGGTCTCTGAAAATTCGGCCCGCGGGCGCGCCGGCTCCGAACTTCTCCTTTATCCGATGAACACCAAGAGGCGTTTTGAGCGAATTCTCCCGATTGCCGTTGCCGAAACGGGAGGTAGACGCCACATATCGTTCGACAACCGTGTCGTTCCTGCAAACGAAAAGCGTTTGTGTCTCGATGGACACAACGAGAAAAAGCTCTCGCGGGTCGGATAGGAACTGACCTAATTTTTCGTAAACACCTTTTAGTCGGGCTGTTTCCATAAGAGAACCGCGGCTTTCATTTTTTGAAGATAGTACAGATTATGGGAAATTGCAAGAAGAAGTTCAGGTTATTGCGTTCGAAGCGCTGCGCTTCATGCGTTGATTCGGGAGGGTAGGCAGGCCGGGAAAAAGATGGGCACGGCGTGAAAACTGAGAAATGTATAATTTCAATTTTCGACTTTATTCGGGAAAAAAAGACGAGAAGCCGTTTCGCCTCTTATCGCTTCGCGTCACTTGTTCCCTAATATCTGGTTGACGATGCCCAGGAGGTCCGCCGTCTGGATGGGTTTGGGAATATAGGCGTTCGCGCCGAGGGCGAGGCCGCGTTTGCGGTCCTCTTCCGCGCCTTCGGTGGTGATGATGATGATCGGGATGGCCTTGTGCGCCGGGTCGTTCCGCACCATGGAGACGAGCTTCAGCCCGTCCATGATGGGCATGTTGATGTCCGTCAGGATGATATCGAACTTCTGGGTCGAGATCTTCTTGAGCGCGTCAATGCCGTCGTTGGCCTCGACGATCTTGCTCCCCGGGATGCGCTTCAGGGCAAAGGAGATCAATTGCCGCATCGTCGGGGAATCTTCAACCACCAGAAAGTTATACTCGGGCATGTTCCAACCTCCCTTTATTTTTCCTTGAGCAGATCGAGAAAGCTCTGGATCGTGGTAAGTTTCCGCTCCGACTGAGAGTAGAGCTTCGAGGAAAAGAGCGCAGTTGCCGCGTGTCCTGCGAGCATCGAGAAGAGCTCGTAGTCCACGTTCGAGAAGGCCTGTTTCTGGACCAGAAGCTTGTAGATGGCGATGACGCCGATCACGTGCTCCTTGATCTTAAGAGGAATAACGACGATCGGATGATGATAGTCTACGCCCGCCAGGTTCGTGGGATCGCCGTCGCGGTAGAAAGGCTCGCCCGATTTCGCGGCCATGCCGATGGTCCCCTCTCCCAGCTTGATGCTGGCCCGCGCCTCGGGCCCCATGCCTTCCTGGGCGACGATCGTCAGCTCGTTCGTCCTTTCATCGAGCATCATGATGGAGAACTCTTCGGCGCCGATGAGGTTCATGACGATCTCGAGGATGATCTTGAGGGACTCGTTGAAGTCCAGCGTGGAGTGCAGCTGGTAGCTTGCCACGTACAGGTTTGCCAGGTTGTTGTTCTCGGCCTCGACCTCGATGTACCGATTCGCGAAGTCCTTGTTCTCTTCCTCCACAACCCGGTAGCGCTCGATGAGGCTCCTGTTCTCGTCTTCGAGGAACTTGATCCGATCCTCGAGGGAGCGGAGCCTGTAGGTGCCTTCGCGGTCCGAGAACTTGGTCACCTCTTCGTGCTGCGCGAGCCGGTATCGGAGTTTCTCGTTCTCTTTCAACAGCTCCTGGGTGAACTCCTCGCCTTTTTTGAAGACCTGGAGAAACTCTTCAACCTTTTTCGAGATTGATGCGGGTTCCTTTTCCATCATGCCCTCCTGTTGTTTCCACTCCACTCTGGATACGCGTCCCTTGCTCTTTGCCCCGTTGTTTGAGACGAGAGAACATGTTATGTTTGCCGATGCGTTCAACTGCTGATGAAGAAACGATACAATGAAACGGATTATAGTCGAGTCCCAAAAAATTATCAAGCATGAATTCTCGTTCTCGCCTACTCTGCCGCTTTCTTGAGACTGCACCGCAAGATGATTTCTTCCGCCATCCTGCTGAGCGGCAGGATCTTGTCTACGGCCCCCGTGCGGATGGCTTCCTGCGGCATGCCGAAGATAACGGCGCTTTCCTCGCTCTCGGCCAGGCACTGACCCCGCCTCCGCTTGATGGCCAAGGTGCCCTCAGCGCCGTCGTTGCCCATCCCCGTCAGCACGACCCCGAGGGCTGCGGGTCCGCAGGACTCGGCAACGGATACCATCATCCGGTCTGCCGATGGAACGTACCGGTCCGCGGGGCTGCGGGAAACAATGTCCGTCACAAGGCCCATACTGTCCCGGTTGACGATAAGATGATATCCCCCCGGTGCGATCAATACCGTGCCGGGCTCTACCCGGTCTTCTGCAGCGGCCTCACGCACCATAAGCGCCGAGAGCTTGTTCAGCCGCTCCGCAAAGCTTCTCGTGAACCCCGCGGGCATGTGCTGAGAGATGACGATGCCTGCGCTGAGATCTGCGGGAAGACCGGTCAAAATAGCTTGCAGCGCGGGGGGGCCGCCAGTCGACGAGGCGATTGCCACCACCTCGACCGGCCCCTGTTCCCGCAAAACTTCATCTTCCTTCCTGGCCACCGGAGCGGCCTGTTCCCGGGCGAGCAGCTCGACGGTCGACTTAACCTTGTCCATCTGAAGGTTCAGAACATCATGGACTTTGACCAGGAGATCGCCCCTGATGCTTTCAATGCTCCGGGAGATACGGGCCTCGGGTTTGGCGAGAAACTCCACAGCGCCGAGTTCGAGGGCACGGAATACACTGCGGCTGTCGGAGCGTGAGGAAAGCACGATCACGGGCGTAGGCCGTTCCCTCATGAGCCACCGCAGGAACGTGAAGCCGTCCATGTTCGGCATCTCGAGATCGAGCGTGATCACGTCCGGCGATAGGCGGAGCGTCTTGGCAATGGCATCCACGCCATCGGTCGCGCTCCCCACGACCTCGATCCCGGCATCGCTCGCGAGCATCTGCGCGACCGCTTCACGGTTATAGGCTGAATCGTCAACGACCAGCGCCTTGATCTTGCTCATGACTGCCCTGTCCCCCCCGGCTGAATCACCACTCCGCTGCCGTCCTGCACCTCGGCGGTTTTTGGTAAACCATGTCGTTCTTCAGTGTACGAAGCGCGAATGCGCTCGAGATATTGATCAGAGATTCGGAATGTCCCAGGAGAAGGTGGCCGCCGTCGCGAAGTTTGTGATAAAAGCTCTCGATCACCTTTTTCTTCGCTTCGCGGTCAAAATAGATAAGCACGTTGCGGCAAAAGATGATGTCCATGTTACTGATCAGGCTGGTCTTGTATGGGTCGAGCAAATTCAGGCAGCTAAAAGAAACCAGGCTCTTGACCTTGTCGATGATCCGGTAATCGCCCTTCTCGTCAGTAACGAAGTATTTCGCCAGCATGCCGGGGCTCGTCGCGCGGTGCGCACTCTTCTTGTACACGCCCTTGCGGGCAGTGTGTAGCACCCGCTGGTTGATGTCGCTTCCGAGAATCTCGATCTGCCAGTCGTGCCACCAGTCCCCCGCTTCGAGCAGGAGAATAGCGATGGTGTAGGGCTCCTCTCCCGTCGAGCAGCCGGCGCTCCAGATCCTGAGCGTTTTCCGATCGGCAAGTCCCTCGCGCAGCTCGGGCAGAATTTCTTCGGAAAATGCTCGCAGCTGCGGGGTCTCACGGAAGAAATATGTCTCATTGGTAGTAAGGTTGTCGATGAGGATGGCGAGCTCTTCTTCGCGTTTCCGGTCGTATCGGAGGAAATGGTAATACTCCTCAAAGCTCTTGAGCCGATGCTGCTCAAGGCGGCGTGACAGCCGGCGTTCGAGGAGGAACCTGGACCCGTCGTCAAAATAAATCCCGCAATAGCCGTGGATAAAATCCCGCAGGAGCCTGAAGACATCGTCGGGCAGCGGAATGGTCTGCTCTTCGAACATTTATTTCACCAGGGCCTCGTTGGCTGCTTTCCGCACTGCCGTATCCGGGTCTTCCTCGGCCATCTTGGCGAGGATCGCATCGGCCGCCCCCGTTCGTCGTTGTCCAAGCTCCTCGACGGCCGCCTTCCGCACGCTCCAATGAGGATCCGACAATCGCGCGATGAAGGCCCTCTGAACAGATTCGTTATCATACCCTGCCAGCGCTGTCAGCACGGTCTTGCGCACTTCGGGATCAGAATGATCTGCGAGCTTCAGAAGCGGCTCCAGGGCCTTTGGGAATTTCAACTTGCCGAGCGCATCGACGATTGCCAGAAGAAATATATCAGCCGCCGTCTCAAGGTGTGATACGAGCACTTCTGCCGACTTGTCTCCTTCGAGCCCCCCAAGCCCCCGGGCCGCCGCGGCCCTTACCCAGAGATCGGTGTCCTCGAGAAGAGAAATGAGGGCGTCTTGCGCCTCCGGAGCGCTGATCTTGCCGAGGGCCTCTGCCGCGAGCATCCTGACTTCGGGGTCGTCATCGGTGATGGCGAGCATCAGCGAGCGGAGCGCCCTTCCTCCGGCCACAGCGCCAAGCGAATGGACGACGGCTATTCTGACCTTGGGCTCCTCATCCTTGAGCGCGAAGGCCAGCGCGTCAAATGCCCGCTCGCTCGAAAATTTCCCGAGCAGGAGCGCGATATTCCGGCGCATGAAGGCATCATGGGTAGAGAACTGACTCACCAGGTCGTCAAGCACGGACTCGTCGCCGATTACAGCCAAGGCATGGATCGCCGATTCCTGGACGCTTTCGTATTCGTCGGTCAGCAGCGTGAGCAGCGGTGCGACCGCTTTCCGACTTTGCAGGCGTCCGAGGGCTTCTGCCGCTGTACTCCGCACATGCCCGTTTTCATCCCGCAGGAGTGGGATCAGCGAATCCTCGGCAGTCGACATACCAAGGTAGCCCAGCACCCGTGCCACCGACCGTCGGACGAGTGCGTTGTCGCTTGTCAGATAGCCGAGCAGAAACGCCGCATTTCCGCGGTCGAGGTACTGCAGTGATTGCACCACCGGCTCCTCAAGGTCCTCTTCCTTCAGGAAAGCAAGGAGTTTTCTGATGGAGCCTTCCCTCCCGCTCCAGCCGAGAAGCATGATCGTCGCCTTCTGCAGTTCATCGGAACTCGTGAAGAGTATCTCTTCCAGCGAGTCTACTGCCCGATCGGTCGTCTCTGCGCGCACCGTGGCGATAATCTTCTGTCGTGCCAGCTCGGCGCTCTTTCGGTAGATTGTTGCAATTGCCACGGTCGACACCTCTCGAACGATCCTGAGAGGGTCCGCGAGACTGGAAATCAGCGGCCCTAAGGCCGAGGCGTTGCCAATCTTGCCGAGAGATTCGAGGATCGGCTCCCGGAGGCTGCTCCTACTAAGGGCTGCAAGGAGCGGTCCCAGCGCCCGTTCATCACCGAGTTCCCCCAATGCTTCTGCAGCTGCATAACTAAGCCAGCCATCGTCGCAGTGGGTAAGGCAAGCGAGCAGGGCATCGACGGCCCGCGGATCGCGGATCTTGCCGAGTGCCTCTGCTGACGCTACGCGGACATTTTCGTCCTCATCCCCAAGTCTGCCGATCAGGGCCGGGGTGGCACGGGGATCTTTGATGTCGCCCAGAATGTCGACGACAAACTTCCTCACATCGGGATCGGATGCTTCAACGAGGTTGAGCAGGGCATCAACGGAGGGCGCCCCGATCCGGACGAGAGCCTCGATGGCCGAGTTCCGCACGCCCGCGTTGTCGGGGGCGTTCAATGCCTGAAGGAGTCCATCGATGACGCGGGATCCCCTGATCGACACGAGTCCTTCGACAGCGGTCTTGCGCACGCGCCAGTCAACGTCCCCCATGGCGCGGAAGAGCAAGGGCACGGCGTCTCTGCCCACGCGGCAGAGTTCAACGGCGGCTTCGCGGCGCTCCTCGGCATCGTTGCTCTTGAGCCTTTTTCCCAGCATCTCAATATCCGGCATCTCCCGCCTCCGCCAACGCTGATCGCTCCTGCTGGCTCAGGATTTTGGTGATGTCGAGGACGATAATGAGCCGATCGCCCACCTTGCCCATACCGGTGATGAAATCAGCATGCACTCCCGTGGCCGCCTCGGGCGCAGGGTCGATATCTTTCTTGGGCACATGCAGTACCTGCTGCACCCCGTCCACCACGAGCCCCAGCAGCCCCTTTCCATCGCGTGCAGATGTGTGGACCGCGCCCTTCGTGATCAGCATGCGCATCTTCTTCGGGTCATTGCAGACCTCGGCAAAGGCAAAACGCTTCCGCAGATCTACGATGGGGATAAGGACGCCGCGCAAGTTGACCACGCCTTCGATAAACTCGGGCATCCGGGGAAGAGGTGTGATCTTAAGCGGACGGATTACTTCGGAGATGGAATTGATGTCCAATCCATACTCCCCCGGACCGACCTGAAACGTCACGAGCTGAACGACATCATCGACGACAACAGCTTTCTTATTTTTTGCCATCTTCATTCCGCAATCCGCACTCCGAAATCGCTTTCCCTACGTTCGAAATTTCTCAATTTCCTTCTTGAGCCCCTCCGACTGTGCAGCCATCACATCCATGGCACCATGCAGGCCCGCGGCCAGGTCGGCATTAGCCCTGACGATTTCCTTGATTCGATCGATTGCCTTTACGATCATGTCGCTTCCCGCCTGTACTTCGCCTGCAGCCCGGTTCACCATGCCGATCTTGGAGCTCATGTTTTCAACGGTGGAGGTGATGTCCTTGCTCCCCTTTGCCTGTTCATCGGTTGAATTTTTGACGAAGCGTGTCAACTCCCGCATCCGCTCGGATGCACGCATGATCTGCTCGCTGCCGGTCTTCTGCTCTACAGCGGCACCGGCGATCTCATGAGTCATCTCGTTGATCTTATCAACGCCTTCGCTGACCTGCTTGATACCCCGGGCCTGCTCGCTTGCCGCCTTGTTGATGCTCCTGCTCATGGTTCGGGACACCTCTGCGCGCTCCAGTATTTTCTCGAGGGCTCCCCTGGTTTCGCGCGCGAGCCGCACCCCCTCTTCAACGAGAGAAACCTCTTCCCGCATGACCTCGACGGCCTCCCGTGTCTCTTCCTGAACGGAGCCGATCAGGGCGGTGATTTCCTTTGTCGACGCAGTCGTGCGGTTTGCCAGTTCTCGGATCTCGGCTGCAACGACGGCAAATCCCTTGCCGTGCTCACCGGCTTGTGCTGCGAGGATCGCCGCATTCAGCGCAAGAAGTCCTGTCTGGTCCGCAATGTCTTCAATCACCGTCAGGATCGTGCCGATGTTTTCCGCCCGCTCGCCAAGCCGGTTCACCACTTCGGCCGTACGCTGAGCCGTGGCCTCAATCCGGTTCATTCCGTCTATGGTTTTTTCAACGGAGCGCATGCCGAGCTGCTGGGCGTCGGCTGCAACAGCCTCCGCCAGCGCGGCAGACTCCTTTGCGTTCGACTCCACCTCTTTCAAGGATGCGCTGATCTCGGTCGCTGACGCCGCCGTGTGTTCCGCGGCCGATGAGAGGATCTCCACGTTGTGAGCGATCTGCCGGGCGGCTCCGGACATCTGGGTAATTGCCGCCGAGGACTCTTCAATGGATGACGACAGCTCCGACATGGTCCGCGCGACCTCGTGGATCGAAGCAGCCATTTCTACCACCGACGACGATGTCTGTTCTGAAGTTTTGTAGAGATCCTCCACGTTCCCCGCGATCTCCTTGAGGGAAAAATGCATCTCGTTTACAGACGATGCCGCTTCTTCGATGGATTCGGCCTGCACTTTGCTCCCCGCCGTTATCTTGCCGGAAATCTCCTTGACCCCCCTCGAGACGGCGTCGGTCTTGCCCGCGGCGTCCCGCACATTTCCGATCATGCCCTTGAGCCCGATGATCATGCGGTTGAGACCTCGTCCAAGCATCCCGATCTCGTCCATGGAGCTCACACCGACGTTCTGTGTCAGGTCGCCGCCAGCGATGTTCGATGCGACGGCTTCTACTCTCCTGGTCGGCGTGACGATCATCCTTCGAGCCATGAGATAAACCAGCGCGGCCAGAATCATAACGATCAATATGCTCGTCCCCAGAAGCAGCAGGACGATCTTGCGTGCATTGGCCTGCACCTGTGACCGCGTGAAGGCCATCCTCACCTCGCCCAGCTTCGCTCCCTCAAACGAGATATCGACCGACACTTCGATAGGCGCAAGCCGGCGCCTCACGGCTTCGGCAATTGTATTTACATTTTCAGTGTTCTCTGCCGCGAGGATCGCCCTGACCGCCGCGTTGCCCCGATTAAAACTGGCCCGAGCAGAGGTGAGGGGAAGGCCATCCGTTCTCACGATCACTACCGAGAGAATTTCCGTGGATTTCACGACATCCTCCACCAACGTATTAAGGCCGATCAGGTCGTTCGCGATGAACCGATCAATAATCGCCTTGCCGAGAACCGTCCCCGTTTCACGTCCCCGGACCTCGATGGTGCTGTACTGATCCTGGAGAAGCATCCGGGTGACAAAAACCGTACCCAGCACCATGGTCACGGCGATCACGCCGGTCATCGCGAGCATGAATTTCAACCCCATGCTGGCCTCGATGCGGTCCGCGACCGCCCGCTTCACCCGCTCTCGAAAAAGCATCGTGTCCAGCTCCTCATTGATCGTGTCCGCTTCGTGCCGAATCGTGCAAACCGCCCGGTTATGCCGGGACTCCCTTCATTTTATCCAAGACCGTCCGGATGCCGTCGTAATCGCTGTCTTCCGCCGCCATAAAGCCCGTGTAATCGGGATCAATCAGGGCAAGCAGCCGGGCCTGCTCGTCGTTGTTCCGATCCAATGCCACGAGCGCTTTAGCGATTTCCTCTGCCGCTGACCGGTCCAGATTCCTTGAAGCACTGACATTAAACTCCGGTATTTCGATCGAGGTCTTGATGACCGACAGGCCTCGGTCAGCAAACGCCTTGGCCGTTGATTCTCGGAGCCCGCCTGCGTCATACACCCCTTCCAGCACGGCCTTCGCGACATCGTCGTGATGACCAAGGAACGCGTAGGTCTTCAAATCATCGAGCCCGATGCCCGCGTCGGCCAGCATGAAACGCGGGATCAGGTAACTGGTGGTAGACATCCTGTCGCCAAAAGCAAAACGCTTGCCCTTGAGCTCTTCAATCCGTGTCAAGCCGCTGTCTTTCCGCACGGCAATAACAGCATGCATCGCGGGCACTCCGTTGCGAAGCGCCTTGACGAGGAGCGTGGCATCGCATGCCTTCCGGGCCTCGATGTAGGTCGTGGGGGTCAAGAACGCGAGGTCCGTTGTCCCGTCTGCAAGGTCCTTGATTGTCTGGGCGAAGTCTACGGCGACCGACAGCTCAATACGCCTTCCGGTCTTTCGCGCCAGATACCCGGCGAGCGGGGAGAATCTGCGGTACATCTCAGCCGGCGATTCGAGGGGGATCACGCCCATCATCAGTGTGCCGTTCGATTGTGCGCGTCGCCCCTTCCTGACCGTCATCGTGGCGACCTCCTGTCTCAGAAGGTCCGCCTGCTCCCCCAGGGTTTTGATTGCTGCGGCCATGCCTTCCATCCGCTTTATGTCCTCGCGCGGGAGATTCTGGATCCGTTCGGTGGACGCCAAAATCTGCTGAATGGCCTGTCGTTGCTCCCGTGTCCCGGCCGCGATCTTGCCTGCCCGGATAGTTACGTTATCGGCGGCAACGGCGATCTGCTTGCCGCCGCGACCCTGCTCTGTCATGGCGATATTCACCCGCCGCGAGATGTCCCGCATATCCTCTGCCGCATGCAGGATCATCTCCGTGCCTTTGCTCTGGGCCTGGGTCGCCCCGGCGATCTGGGCCATCATCTGTCTGACGTTCGCGACGGACTCGCTGACCTGCTTGATGCCGCGGGCCTGTTCGGTCATGGCCCGTTCAATCATCATTGCCATCTCCACCGAGCGCGTGGAACTGCCCAGAATCTTGTCGAGTGCGGCGTCGGCCTCGCGGGAACGCCGTACGCCTTCATTCACTGCCGTGAGGCTGTCGGACATGGCGGCCACTGCTTCTTTGGTCTCTTTCTGGACCACCGCTACGAGTTTTGCGATATCCTGCGCTGATCCGGCGGTGCGGTCGGCAAGAGCCTTGATCTCCTCGGCCACCACCGCAAATCCCTTTCCATGCTCACCCGCCTGGGCGGCGAGTATCGAGGCGTTCAGGGCAAGCAGGTTCGTTCGCTCCGTGACCTCGACGATCATACCGAGGATATTGCCTATCTCTTCCGATCGCTGACCGAGACGCGTGACCATTCCGGAATATCGCTCCACAGCGTCCTTGATCGTATTGATCGCGGTCATGGTTTCGTGGATCGTGCGCACACCGATGTCCTTTGCCTCCGTCGAAACCTGCTGCGAAAGCTTGGTCGATTCCTTTGCCGCACGTTCGACCTCGCGTACCGTAGCTTCGATTTCGATGGCTGAAGCCGAGGTCTCCTCGGCGGCCGCCGACAGGCTGTCCACGTGACCGGCTACCTCCCGGACTGATGCAATCATCTCCGTCACCGATGTCGTCACGTCCTCGACCGATGAGGTCAGTTCCGCAGTATGGCGGGCAACCTCCTGATTGGAAGCATTCATTTGGAGGATGGCCGACGAGGTCTCTTCCGCCGAGACCGTCAGACTTTCTGCGCTCTCGGCTATTGACTGGATGGATGACGACATCTCCGCAACGGACGCTGAAACATTCGTGACGGCATCGGCCTCAACGCCTGCGTTCTTCCGTACCTCGCGCGTATCGACAGCGATGGATGGACTCAGTTCGTTGATCCGTGACGCAATGGCGCCCATCTCGAGAATGAACTGCTCCTGGCGCTCGATAAGGTAATTGACGCCGTTCGCCAGTTCGCCGATTTCATCGTTGCGGCGCGTCACCATGCGCCGGGTGAAATCTTTCCGGTCAATCATGTCTTTCAGGCTGATCCCGAGCTCCTTGACCGGCAAGATGATGGTCCGCGTCACCGAGGAATACAGGATTCCGGCCAGGATTAAGAAAATGAGGAGATGTTCACGTATCGCACTGGTGGCGTAGTCGCGAAGCTTGTCTTCCATGTCCGCCGGATAGACGGCGATGTGGATCTCGCCGAGCCGGGCTGAATCCAACATGACCGGAAGTGGCGCGATCACGATGCGCTTTGGCGACAAGACGGCGCCCTCGGCATGGATGAGTTGACGTCCTTCTCTGTCGATGATGGTTACTTCCTGGGCATCGGGCGTGCGCAGGAAATTCTGGACCATGGTGTGCAGCCCGCTGAAATCCGCTGTTAGCAGGTAGGGTGCGGCGAGATCCGCAATGAGTTTGCCGGACTGCTCGCCGTGGCTGCGGGCGATTTCGACGAAATCCCGCTTGGCCATCACGTACCGATAGGTCCCGATCAGCACCATGGTCGCGAAGAGACCCGTGAAGATCAGAAAAATGAGTCTCTGTCTTACGCCTATGCTCACATCTTCCTCCCGAGAACTGACGATGAGATGACGGCGGACGGACCACAAAAATGATGCCTTCCGCCTCTGGCAATCCGTCATCCGCCCTCTGTTGTTAGAACTTGAATCCTTTCAGCTCCGCCTGAAGCGCGTCGGATTTTGCCTTGAGCGTTTGTACCGCCATATCCATCTCAACCGACACGTCGACGGTCTCTTGGGTGATCTTCTGAATACGGTTGATGGCATCGCTGATCTGCTGCGCTCCCAGGCTCTGCTCGGAAGTGGAACGAGCAACTTGGGCCGCCTGCGCGGTCACGGAACCAACTGCATTGGCGATCTGACGGCTGCCGGTAGTCTGCTCCTGCGTTGCCGTCTTCACCTGCCGGGTGATTTCGCGCATCCGTTCCGCTGCCTTCGCGATCCGCTCGCTACCCCGTCGTTGCTCCTGCAACGCGTTCGCGATCTGTTCTACCTGACCCGCGACGCTGATGGACGTCTCAGTGATCTGCGATACGCCTTTGGCCTGCTCAGCCGTCGTTTTCTCGATAGCACGCGCCATCTCGGCGGACTGCCGCGAGCTGCCGGTAACCTGCTGGAGCACATCGCTGGTCACGTTCACCAGCGAGACGCCGGCTTCGACTGCTCTGAGACCTTTGTCCATGGCCTGCACGCTCTCGGCAGTCTCTTCCTGCACCGTGACTATCAAGGTGGAAATCTCCTGAGTCGATGCGGCGGTGCGTTCCGCGAGATCCTTGATCTCCTCGGCGACGACGGCGAATCCCTTTCCGTGCTCCCCGGCCTGTGCCGCAAGAATGGCCGCATTAAGTGCGAGCAGGCTGGTCTGGTCGGTCACTTCGTCGATGACCTTCAAGATTTGGCCGATCTCCTGCGATCGTTTACCGAGGCGGTTTACAATGGCTGCAGTGGCCTCGACAGCGTCTTTGATGTTTTGCATGCCCCGAATCGCCTCACCGGCAGCGTTCATGCCGCGTTCCGACGCTTCGCTTGAAACTTTTTCCGCCAGCCGGGCTGATTCCACGGCGCGCTGCTCCACTTCCTTCACCGACGCGCTCATCTCGGTGATGGACGTCGAGGTCTGCTCCGCGGACGCGGAGAGTGCATCCGTATTTTCCGATACCTGCTTGATCGACGCGATCATCTGCTCGATGGACGATGCCGTGTCTTCAACGGCCGATGAGAGCGCTCCGGCATTCCGTGCCACCTCTTCTACGGATGACGCCATTTCAGATGCCGAGGACGACGCATCCGTGGCGGCCTGTGACATGTCCCGCGCGTTCTCGTCGACGCCCTTGATTGACGCGACCATCTCATTGACGACCATCGCCGTCTGCTCCGCCGCTTCCTGCTGAACCTTGGCCCCCTGGCTCATCTTGATTGCGGAACTGTTCATAAGCTTCATCGCCTCGGACAGGCCCGCGCCGGTCGCCCGGATCTTGCGCAGCATTTCGCGGAGATTGGCGGACATGGTGTTGATCGCACCGCCGAGATCGGCAATCTCGGTCTCGCCCTTGACCGGGATCTCCCGGGACAGGTCCCCTGCCGCCATGACGCTGGCCGTTTTCGACATTTGAGCGATGGGTCTGGCAATGGTGCGGTCCATGAAGAGATGGACCAGGGCCGTGGCAACCAGAAAACTGACAAGGCCGACCAGGAGAGACGCCAACAGCAGGCTCCGCAGCTGCTCGTTGACCGCTCCGGCTTTGAGCGCTATCCGGAACACGCCGATTTTTTTTCCCTCGGCACTCATGAGCGGGATGACCTTTTCGTAGTGCCCGCCGGTGCTGTCGGTGTAGAATTGAACGAGCGGCACTCTTGAGGCCAGCGCCTTTCTGCTCGCTTCGTCGCTCAGGACCGTGTTCTCCAGCGCCCGGTCACTGGCGTAGAGCGCCTTGCCATCGGCGTCCATAATCATCGCGCCCGAAAGGTCTTTGTCCTCTTCCGTCAGGCTGCGCAGCTTGTCCCCCATGCCCTCGAGCGCATTCAAGGGCAGACCGAACCCGATGGCCTTGTTGATGTCCTTCTGGGTTCCTTCGGCAAGGGCCGTTGTCCGGGCGATAAGCGCTTCCTTATACCGGCTCGTAGACGCATAGATGTTCACGAGGGTATTCACCATCATCACCAGCAGAAGAATGCCCCCCGTGACGAGGACCGCCCGTGTCTTGAGATTCATTTTGATAGTAGACAGCTTCATTTGATCACCTTTGTCGCGTCTGTAATAAGGTCGAAGGGAACCTTGATTCCCATCGCGCCGGCCTCCTTCAGGTTCAGGACCAGTTCCACGAGCTTGGGTGCTTCGGCCGGGATTCCAGTAGCGTTTTCACCTCTGAGCAGGCGGGCGACCAGCCTCGCGGCCGCCTCACCCTGTTCCGTCGCGCTTGGTGCAAGACTCAAGATGACCCCGTGTTCGGACGTGCCGCCAAGCTGGCTGATGGTGGGTATCTTCGCGGCATGGGCATTTTTTACGACCGCGTCGAGCGCCTCATTTACGGCTGAGCTGACCGAAATGAGTACGGCATCGGCCCTGCCGGCGAAGACCAGTCTTTTGGCGTCGTCCGGCTTCCTAACGGGCATCTTCACCGTCTGGAAGCCGAACTGGCTTTCGAGCTGGACCAGTTCCTGGGCCTGCCTCACGGAGTCAGGCTCCTGTTCATTATAGACGATGGCAAGCTTCGTAAAGGGCAGCAGTTTTTTCAGATATTTCAGCAGGCTCGTCATCGGTACCTTCGAACTGATACCTGCGGTGTTTCTGGCCGATACACCAATGGCGGCCGGATCGTAGACGGCGGCGAAGACATTGGGGATGCTTTTCGTTTCCCGGATAGCGGCCAGTGATGCAGGAGCGCCATAGGTCACGAGCACGTTGACGTCGGCAACGACCAGTTTGCGAACCGAATTCGTCCACGAGAGCGGGTCCGGGGAAGGCATCTGAAGCAGGGTGTCGACCTTGCGGTAATCATAGCCTTCCTTGGCGAGGGCGCCGACAAAAGCCCTGTGAACATCCTGATAGTATCCGATGTTCCCCGACATGACCACACCAACGGTCTTGTCCGCCGCAAACGCCGTAGCCGCGTACAGGAGCAGCATGGCAAGCATCATCGAAATTGTCCGTTTCATCATCCCTCCCGCTACCATTTCACGTACAGAGTGGTCAGCGCGGTATTCACCCTGCCATCCTGTGTATTGTCGATCTTGTCATCATAATGCCGGTATTGATACCGGAATTCACTGCCGACATTTTTGCTGAACTGCAGTTCCAGGCCCGCCGTATAAATATCCTCGACAACCTTCAAGTCCGAGAGGGTGTCGATGCCCGTTGTGCCGGGAACCAAGCCATTGACCCGGAAGGTGCCCTTGGAGTAGCTTCTGCTTGCATCCGCGGTCACTATGACACTGCTGGCCGGAGAATGGCTGGCCGCCAGGGAGAAGACCTGCGCTCTGTCACCATAGGGGACGCCGTCTTCCAGGATGAACATGCCGGTCGTATCGGTGAAGGTAAGTGTCTCGTCCGTCTTATTTTGATAGTACATATAGCTTGCCGTAATGGAGGAGCGTTTGCCGACCAGGAATGTCAGGCTGCCCAGGGCCTGGTCGCGGTCGGTCTTTCGGCTGCCGCCTGCAAGAGGCGCCGTCAGGTCGTTGCGTTTTTCCCGAATACCGCCGTAGCTCGCCAGAGCGATAATCTGCGGCATAGGGGTCCAGGTAACAGTAGCCTTGGCGGAATCAACCTTATCCGGGTCATCGGCGTAGGCCGGATTCGTCACTTGTCTTGCGCTTAAGTCCGCTCTGAGGGAGAGCTTACTCATGACCCGGTAGGAGATGCCGAGCTTCTCCGTCGTTTTGGTCGTACGATGGGCGACGTCCCAGAAATCAGGGGCGGTTCCTGCCGGCACCGGCGCAATCTGAAGCGGCGCGAGGATTGTCCCGTCCCCTGTGACCCGGTCGATTGTTTCCGCCGTGTATTCACCCTTGACGGTCAGTCGTTCGGTCAAACGGTATCGGATGAGACCGGTCACAACATCTTTTTTCGATGTGATAGGCATGCGGACGGCAAAAGTGTTTCCAAGGCCGGAGACCGTCACCGTGTCGGGATGACTTGCATCAAGGTCGTAATGCCGGTATTTGAGCACCAGGACCAGACCCGCGACAGGCGTCAGCGTCATATCGCCCGCCGCATTCTTGAAGTCGGCTTTTGCGCTGCTGTCCAAATTTTTTCTGTCGCCGCTCGAATAGGCAACAGCCGCCACAACCCTGCCGGTGTAAGCGGTGTGGAGCTTCACAGTGTCCGTCGAGGACTTGAAGTCCGGCACCAGATTGTGCGGAACGGTGTCAAAGAGCACTTTTTCGCCGCCTGCATCGAATCTCTTTTCCGCATGGTTGTAATCGAACTCAACGGGCCCTAAGTGACTGTTCACTCCCACCCTTATCTCACGGGATGTCCAGTCGACGTCCCGGGACTCGGAAACCTTGTCCAGGCCGCCGGTAAAGGCGCGCAGGAATCTCTGCTGAATCGTGCCATAGCGGTCGATCATCGTCGCATCGGCGTAAAGGTGGAAAGGGAAGTCCGGCGTCTTGAACCGGAAGAACGCGCGGCTCAGCTGGTTCTCGAGACCGTACTGGTCGTTGGGATTCAGGTCCGTAAAGCTCGGCGACGGCGTTGTCAGATCGTCGGCGCCGAAGGTGAAATGGTTGAGGTTGTGGAATATCCCGCGGGTGAGGCCGTTGATCACAACGACGTCTCGATACGCGTAATCCATCTCTCCGAAATAGTCTTTCCGGTTCAGATAGTGCGTCTCGATGCTGAACCGGTTCGGAAGCGGATCGTACTCGAGATGAAGGTTGCCGCCGACCGAGGACTTGAGATATTCATATTCTCCGGCCCGGGCGCTGCCGTTTTGCTTTACCCAGCTGTAGGCCGGCTCGATAAGACCTTCAAAGACGGTTTCCTCTGATTCCGGCTTATTGACCTCTGTTGCCTGCTGCGCCGATGCCGCAGAGGCCCAGAGCATAAAAATCAGTACTACGAGAGCGTGCTTTTTCATGTTCGAGCCTCCTTATTGTGTGAATCTGCCCTGGCCGCTCGGCGAAGGCAGGTCCGTACCGTGGATCTGTGAATGGCAATCCGTGCATCGCGTATAGTATGCCTGTTTGGTTTCAGCAGTCGTCGCGTTGCCGATCGGATGCGATGGATGGCACTGCAGGCAGAGGTATGGTTCGCGCAGGATGAGCAGGTTGTTGTTGACCGATCCATGCGGCGTATGGCAGGTCGAGCAGTCCTCCATAATGTCCGCGTGTTCGTACAGGAAGGGCCCTTCTTTTTCAGCATGGCACTGCGTGCACGTCGCCTTGACCGTGTCCCGTCTCAGATTTTTTTCAGCGCTGCCCCCGCCATGGGGGTCATGGCAGTCGTTGCAGAACACCTTTTTCTCCGGAACGGGGTGATGATTCGGAAGAGAGAAGATCGCTTTGATGTCGGCGTGACACCGGTCGCACATTTCCGCCATATCCCGGGGTCTGACTTTCAGGTTATGTCCCGCGTGGATTGGATGACAATCCGAGCACGATACGTCGGCGACATTGTGCGTACTCGAGTTCCAGTTATGCAAATTGAATGTTGCGTTGGCCGAATGACATTTGAGGCAGATGAGGGACTTTGCCTGGGCCGGCAGGTTTCTGATGTCGATGAAGGTCTTGAAGTCGCACGCCGTCTGCTTGCCTGCCTTGGCATCGGCCTCGATTTTTTCAGGCGTAAGGTTCTCGATCGCAAGGCTACCCGCTCCGTGGCAGCTCTCGCAGTTGACAAGCGGCAAGCCCGATTCTCTCGAGAGCTGGGCGCCCATGGTCGAGAGATCGAAGTCACGGCGGATCTTGTCGTGCACGTGGCATGCCTTGAGGCATGCGTCGGTTCCCACGTAATCCGCGTCCAGCCGTCCCGCGATCATTTTCTCGTACTCCTTGATCGGGTATAAAGGCCTTGATTCCTTGAGCGCCGCGCACCCAGCCGCAAAGAAGGCGCCGAGGATCCCGATTGCCAGCCATTTCCTCCATTTCACGAATCGTTCCATTATCTATAACCTCCTTTATCGGTATGTGGGTTATGGCCGTTCTGCATCGATTCCGTATCCGTCCGGGTACGTTCCATTCCAACGCGACCCGATTGGGAGAAGATATTTCATCGCTCCCTGGCACCAGTCGGGTGGCGTGACGCCGCTGCAGACATTGCCCAGCGTCGCGCCGACCGA
>JBLMWN010000143.1:0-27388 GCA_050257255.1 Betaproteobacteria bacterium
CCGTGTTCATCCCTGGTCGATAAAGATATTCATGAAAACCCCTTACGAAATATTCATCAGTCTCCGCTACTTGAAGACCAAAAAGCGCTATGGAACAATCTCGCTCAATACGTTCATTTCCATCGCGGGAGTGGTCATCGGGGTCGCCACATCGATCATCACCCTTGCCGTGATGACCGGTTTTCAGGACTATTTTCGAGATAAAATCCTTTCTGCCATGCCGCATATCGTGGTCCTGGAGCTCTCCGGAAACGGGGTGAAGGACGACAAGGCCTTGGAAAAAAAAATCGACACGGTCCCGCACGTTACAGCGACAACGCCGTTCATCTATGCCCAATCCATGCTCACGACTCGAGAGCGTATGCAGGGTGTCGTCGTACGGGGCGTCGATCCCCGGACCGAGGCGCGGGTGACGGATCTGGCAAAGAACATGACCAGCGGCAGGCTGACGGACCTTGAAGGGGCCAACGCGAAGCTGCCGGGTATCATCATCGGTGAAGATCTCGCGCGAAAGCTCGGCGTGTCGGTCGGCGATCCGGTCACCATGGTAAACCCCCTGGGAGAAGAGACGCCTCTTGGCATGGTTCCCAAGATGCGAAAATTCGAAGTCGTAGGCCTCTTTGACGCGGGGATGTACGACTACAATACGGGATTCGTGTATATCTCTCTTGCCGAGGCACAGAAATTTTTTGACATGCCGGGACGCGTGAGCGGCGTCCAGGTCCGGGTCGACCAGATTTACGACGCGGGCCGGATTTCATCAATGATCCAGGCGGCCGCCGGCTACCCGTTCTATACACGCAACTGGATGGAAATGAATAAGAACTTTTTTTCGGCTCTTTTGCTGGAAAAGATCGGCATGTCGCTCATTCTGGTTGTCATCATCATTGTAGCGTCGTTCAACATCGTGGGCACTCTTACAATGATTGTCATGGAAAAGAACCGGGAGATCGCAATCCTGAAATCCATGGGTTCCTCTGCGCAAAGCATCGTGAAAATATTCATGTTCGCGGGCCTCGCGATCGGCTGTGTAGGCACGGCAATAGGGGTCATTATCGGCTATGGTGCGGTCATGGTCCTGACAAAAACAGATGTAATATCGCTTCCGAAGGATGTCTACCAGGTGAGCCACTTGCCGCTTACGACGTCGGGTCTCGATGTCCTGTTCATTTCCCTCGTGGCGCTCGGCATCAGTTTTCTGGCAACACTCTACCCCTCCTGGCAGGCGGCGCGGCAGGACCCGGTAGAAGTGCTGAGATACGAGTAACGACAATGTCATTCATTCGATCGTATTTTATTTTTTCTTGACGAAGGAGGCGGCCATGGCTCAAAAGAGCGGAAAGGTAAAGCGATTCTTTTTGACACTGGTTTTACTCGCTGCGTTAGTCATTATCTTTATCCTCCTGGGTGGCGGCAATCTGCTGAAATCTACGGGCAACTGGATCGGCGGCATGGGCAAAAAAGCCGAGGATGTTAAGCAGAATATCGAAAAAAAGGCGACGACCATCGAAAAGACCGTCGAAAAACTGAAAGAAAACGAAAAGCCTGGAGAGAAGAAATAACACAGCAGCTTATACATATTCGGGAACTCCGGAAAACCTTTATGAGCGGCCCGGTGTCGCTCCATGTTCTTGAAGGCATAGACCTCGATATCCGAAAAGGGGAAGTGCTCGCTATTGTGGGTGCATCGGGCGTCGGCAAGAGCACCTTTCTCCACATTCTGGGCGCCCTCGACCGGCCGACGTCAGGCAACGTCCTGTACGGAGACGTTGATGTCTTTGCATTGGACGCGAATCAGACAGCCCGTTTCCGCAATGAGCATCTAGGATTTGTTTTTCAATTTCATCACCTCCTTCCGGAGTTTTCTGCCCTTGAAAATGTCATGATGCCGGCGCTCATCCAGAGGATCGACAGGAAAGAAGCTGGAAAAAGAGCGTCTCAGATATTGAGCGACGTGGGGCTCGGCAGCAGGCTCCATCACCGACCGGGAGAGCTTTCCGGCGGGGAACAGCAGCGCGTTGCGGTGGCGCGGGCTCTCATACTGGAACCCGATGTCGTGCTGGCTGACGAACCGACGGGGAACCTAGATACGCATACGGGGGAGGCGGTCCATGACCTTATCCTCTCCATCAACAAACAGAAGGGGATCACGTTCGTTATCGTGACCCATAATGATAAGCTTGCCGTCCGGGCGGACCGCATGCTCAGGATGACCGAGGGAAGGCTCGTGTCCGAAAAGTGATGCGGGTCTCCTATGAACGCTGGGTCATGACAGGCGGAAAAGGATGTCTCCGTTGATTTGCCGGATGGGATGTACGGTATTGTCATTCCCGAGAACCTTTACCGGTCCTGTTAAGGACCGGGGAAACAGTTCAGCGATCTGTTTTTCCCTTGACTTTATAAGGTATTAAAAAGTAATATAAAAAACTAATTCCAGCCAACCGACCACGGGGAACGACCGCATGAATCTACTCTTTTTTCAGGCAGCAACCGGAGCCTATCTCATGGCAGCGGCAGGTTACATCGCCTACATCTTTAAACCGAGTAAGAAATGGGCCGCCAGCGCGGCGCTGTGGGCAACGTTCGCCGGCTTTCTCTGTCATGTCGCATACTTCGCATTTCGATGGTCAGAATCCGGCAGGATACCCATAACGAGTTTCTTTGAGGCGGCCAACTTTCTCGGCATGGGCATTATCGTCGTGTTCCTCATCATGGAATTCCGGTTTAAGATCGCAGCTCTCGGGTCGTTCATGCTTCCGCTCGTTATCGTCCTCATGATTCCGGTATTTCTCCTGTCCAGCGATATTAAAGAGTTAAACCCGGTGCTCAAGAGTGGCTGGCTGGGGGTACATACGAGCTTCGCCGTTCTCGGCGATGCGGCCTTTGCCTTCGGGTTCATCGTATCAATCATGTACCTGATTCAGGAGCGCCAGCTCAAGGCCAGACACCTGGGTGCGATCTTTCATCGTCTTCCTTCCCTCGATATCATGGATACGCTCGCCTACAAAGCCCTGACGCTCGGCTGGCCGCTGTTCACGCTCGGGATGATCACGGGTTCCATTTGGGCAAACAGCGCATGGGGAACGTACTGGAGTTGGGACCCGAAGGAGACCTGGTCGCTCATTACCTGGGTAATCTATCTAGTGCTTCTGCACCTTCGTACCATAGGATGGAGAGGCAGAAAAATGGCGGTTCTGTCGATCGTCGGGTTTGTGTTCGTCCTGGTCAGCTTTTTCGTGATCAGCCGCGTAAACATAGGAAAACACACGTTTTAAGGTGATGCGAGCATGGGAATTATCGTAGTCGGCCTCAGTCATAAGACAGCGCCCATTGAAGTCCGCGAGAAGCTCAACTTCCCAGAGAACACGCTTCCGGATGCGCTCAGGAAGCTCATGACCTACGAAGGGATAGGAGAAAGCATGATTGTCTCCACCTGCAACCGGGTGGAGATCTATGCTTCGGTGCGCGATAGTGTGTCGGGGATCGACCGGATCAAACAGTTCATATCGGATTACCACGGCCTTTCCCGGGAGTCCCTAGAGAAGTCGCTCTATGTCTATCCCGACGCCCAGGGTGTGCGCCATACGTTTCGTGTCGCTTCAAGCCTCGACTCCATGGTGCTGGGCGAGGCGCAGATCCTGGGGCAGATGAAGGACGCGTTCGACGTCGCCCTCAAGACCAAGACCACAAGCACTATCATGAACAAACTGATGAAGAAGGCTATCTCCGTGGCGAAGCGGGTCCGAACCGAGACCCGGCTCGCGGAGGGAGCGGTCTCGATCAGCTCCGCGGCAGTGGAGCTCGCCAAGAAGATTTTCGGCACGCTGGATGGGAAAAACGTCATGCTCCTGGGCGCGGGCGAGATGGCAGAGCTCGCCGCCCAGCACCTCCTTGGCAACGGGGTAAAGAACATCATGGTGGCGAACCGGACCTTCGAACGCGCCGAAGAGCTCGCCAAGGAATTCAAGGGAGACGCAATTCGGTTCGAACATTTTCCCGGCGCCCTGGTTATGGTGGATATCCTGATCTGCGCCACCGGCGCTCCACACTATGTTGTTAACCGCGACATGGTCCAGAAGGCGCTTAAGGAACGACGCAACAAACCAATCTTCATGATCGACATATCAAACCCGAGGAACATCGACCCCGAAGTCGACAAAGTCGACAACGTGTACCTCTACGATATCGACGACCTGCAAAGCAAGGTCGATGTCAACACCGAGGGCAGGGCACGGGAGGCGGGGAAGGCCGAGGAGATCGTGAGCCAGGAAGTGGAAACCTACCTCCAGTGGGAACGTGCCCTGGATGCCGTTCCGACCATCGTGGACCTTCGCGAAAAGATCGAGGACATCAGGAAACACGAACTGGAAAAGACCCTCGGATCTTTGAGCGGGATCAGCGAGGACCAGATAAGGGCGGTGGACATTATGTCCCAGGCTATCGTGAACAAGCTGCTCCATGCCCCCCTTGTCGTTCTCAAACAAGCCGCTTCCGCGCCAGATGGCGGTGATAACACCATCGCGGTTGCGCGCAGACTGTTTAACCTAGACAAGGAACTCAAGCGGCCGGGGCATGGGAATGACTCCGGACTGACTGGCAGGCAAGATCCTGCACACGGTATGGAAAAGGAAAGCAAGTGCCGGTGAGCATTCGGTTCGGAGTTGCGAGTTCGGGTGAGGGCTTGCGATTCTTATGCGTGTTTATCCGTGGTTGCGAAATAATTTAAGGAGTCATCATTGAGAAAAGAGATCAGAATCGGTACACGCGGCAGCGCTCTCGCGCTCTGGCAGGCGGAATGGGTCAAATCGGAGCTCGAGAAAAACTATCCGGGCATGGCCGTGACGCTCACGAAAATCAAGACAACGGGGGACAAGATCCTCGACGTGCCGCTGGCCAAGGTGGGCGGCAAGGGGCTGTTCGTCAAAGAAATCGAGGAGGCCATGTTGGCCAATGAGATCGACATTGCGGTTCACAGCATGAAAGATGTGCCGACCTTTTTTCCTGACGGGCTTCATCTGGCTTGCATCACGAAACGGGAAGATCCAAGGGACGCCTTGCTTTCCCGGAACAACGTGAAGTTCAAAGACCTTCCCAACAGGGCGAACGTAGGTACGAGCAGCCTCAGACGCCAAGCCCAGCTCATGAACATCCGGCCCGACTTCGTGATCCATCAGCTTCGTGGAAATGTCGATACGCGCATCAGGAAACTCAGGGAAGGGCAGTTCGACGCGATCATCCTGGCCGCCGCCGGCGTAAAACGGCTCGGTCTCGCAAAAAACGTTACCGAATACATTGACGCTGAGATCAGCCTTCCGGCCATCGGACAGGGTGCGCTGGGCATTGAATGCCGGGTGGACGACCATGAATTGAATGACGCGATCGCGTTTTTCAACCATGCAGACAGTCGCACCTGCGTCACCGGCGAGCGTGCGCTTCTCAGGAGACTCGAAGGAGGATGCCAGGTCCCGATTGCCTGCTACGGACAGATGAAGGATGGAACGCTTCATCTCACCGGGCTGGTGGGCAGCGTTGACGGAAAACGCATCATTAAAGACTCGATTGAAGGCGCGCCGGATAAGGCCGAGAAGCTGGGCGTGACCCTGGCAGAAAAGCTCCTGTCCCAGGGTGCGGACGTGATCCTTCGGGAAGTCTACGGCCATAACACCGACTTCAGCGGAAATAACCTGCTGGAGAACGAACGATAAGAGAAAACCTCGTAACCACAGATAAACACTGATTACACGGATAAAAGCCCTGGTGCTTTGTTTTTCTGTGCATCTGTGTTTATCTGTGGTTTCTCATTTTATATGACTCAATCAATCGGAAAAGTATATTTGATCGGAGCCGGTCCGGGCGACCCGGGCCTGATTACGGTCAAAGGCCTTGAATGCGTCAAAAAGGCAGATGTGATCATTTACGATTATTTAGCGAATGATCGGATTCTCGATCATAGACGTCCCGGTGCCGAGCTCGTCTACGTGGGCAAACAGGGCGGCAGACACACGCTCCCGCAGGATGAGATCAATAGCCTGATCGTTCAAAAAGCGAAAGAGGGGAAGATTGTCGCACGCTTAAAGGGCGGCGATCCGTTTATCTTCGGCCGTGGAGGAGAAGAGGCTGAAGAGCTGGTCGACAGCGGCATTCCCTTTGAGGTCGTTCCCGGTGTGACCGCTGCCACGGCGGTGCCTACCTATGCGGGAATACCGCTCACCCATCGCGAGCATACGGCGAGCGTGGCCTTTGTGACAGGCCATGAGGACCCGACCAAGGAGGAGTCCAAGGTCCACTGGGACCGCATTGCAACCGGCATCGGAACACTCGTCTTCTTTATGGGGATGAAAAACCTCCAGAGCATTGTGGACAATCTCGTCTCGAACGGCAGGAGCCTTGATACGCCGGTGGCGCTTATTCAATGGGGCACGCGTACGGACCAGCGGGTGGTGACCGGTACACTCAAGGATATTGTTCCCAAAGTCAAAGAGGCCAGGCTCGGACCGCCGGCAATCATCGTGGTCGGCGAGGTCGTCAGGCTCAGGCAGAAACTCAACTGGTACGAATCAAAGCCTCTCTTCGGCAAACGGGTTGTTGTGACGCGCTCACGCGGCCAAGCAAGCGTTTTTGCTGAGAGGCTGATCGACCTTGGCGCCACGACCATCGATTTTCCAACGATCGAGGTTGCCCCCCCCTCAAGCTGGGACGACCTCGACAGCGCAATTAAGGCAATCGAAACCTGCAATTGGATCATTTTTACAAGCGCCAATGCCGTACGATTCTTCATGGACCGGCTCCGCAGCATCGGAAAAGATCTCCGCATTCTCAAGGGGGTGAACATCTGTGTTGTCGGGCCGAAAACCGCTGAATCGCTCGAATCGTATGGCCTCAAGGCAGACCTGGTTCCCGCGGAATTTAAGGCAGAAGGCGTGCTTGCGGCACTCGGCGGAGTGCGGGTCAAGGGGCAGAAGTTCCTGATCCCCCGCGCGAAGGTCGCGCGTGAGATCATCCCGGAAAGACTGAGAGAGATGGGCGCCGACGTTACCGTCGCGACGGCCTACGAAAACATCAAGCCTGTTGCTGATGTGGACCGCGTAAAAAAGCTTTTCAGCGAAAAGAAAATATCCGCAGTAACCTTCACCAGTTCCTCGACGGTGCACAATTTTGTTGAAATAGTGGGCCAAAAAGAGTATATACCTCTTTTAGAGGGAGTGGTCGTGGCCTGCATCGGCCCGGTCACGGCAAAAACCGCCGAAGAGTTCGGCATGACGACCACTATCATGCCGAAAGAGTATACTATACCGGCGTTCGTTGATGCGATCGTGGAGTATTATAAAGACAAGAATGAGCACCACGAATGAACACACAGGCGATACGATTCAGTGCTGCCAGACTGGCCGTGTCAACCCGTGGCTGATAAAAGGAGAACTGATGATCACCATTTCAGAAATAGCAGCGAACAAAATTAAAGAAATCCTCAACGCAGAAGGAGTTCCGAATCATGGCCTGCGCGTATCGGCAGCTGGCGGCGGATGCTGCGGCCCTTCCTATGAGATCATGATCGATGACAAGGCGGGAGACGGAGATACGGTTATCGAAAAGAACGGCGCAAAGCTCTTCGTCGATGCTGCAACATCCAGAACAATAGACGGCGCCGAACTCGGGTTCATCAGCGACGAGCGCGGCGAAGGCTTCGTCCTCGGTTTCCCCAACGGCGCTCCTACGGGAGGCAGTTGCGGCTGCGGCGTGGAAGAGACCAAGCCGGGCAGCGGCGGGGGATGCGGCACAAGCGGCTGCGGATGCAGCTAAAAACAACTATCATCTGTCATTCACGATAAAGCGATGATCCAGAGGCTGCTTCGTAGGGTTACTGGATTCCAGTCACGCCCGGAATGGCCGCATGGCATGCGGGAGCGAATGTAATCCGCTCTTTCATATCTTGTCCATGTGTTGTCCATGTCTAGCGTGTTCATCAGTGGTTAAACTATGTCTGAGGAGACTTTCATGTTCCAACCTGTGTATCGGCCGCGGAGGCTCAGGGCCAACGAGAACATCAGGCGCATGGTCAGGGAGACGAAACTCTCTCCTGACGATTTCATCTATCCGCTCTTTGTCACCCACGGCAAAGGCGTGAAGAAAGAGATCGGTTCCATGCCCGGGAACTTTCAGCAGTCCATCGATAACATCGTGAAGGACTGCGAAGAGATCACGAAACTCGGCATCCCGGCAGTCATTCTCTTTGGCATTCCCGAGCGCAAGGACGAGGTCGGAAGCGAGGCCTACTCGGACGAGGGTATCGTCCAGCACGCGATCAAGGCCATCAAGAATAAAACGCCGGAGCTCATTGTGATCACCGACGTCTGCCTCTGCGAGTATACGAGCCACGGCCACTGCGGCGTGATCAAGAACGGCGTGGTCCAGAACGACGCAACGCTTGAGCTTCTCGCCAAGGAAGCGCTCTCCCATGCCAAGGCAGGAGCGGACATGGTTGCGCCGTCGGATATGATGGACGGCCGAGTTGGCGCCATCCGCCATACGCTCGACAGCGAAGGATTTTATGATGTTCCGATCATGTCCTATGCGGCGAAGTATGCGTCGAGCTTCTACGGACCGTTCCGCGAGGCGGCGGAATCGACGCCCCAGTTCGGCGACCGGCGCTCATACCAGATGGACGCACCGAACAGCCGCGAAGCGCTTCGCGAAGTGGCCCTTGACATCGACGAAGGAGCGGACATCGTGATGGTAAAACCCGCTTTATCCTATCTTGATATCATTTATCAGGTGAAACAGCAGTTTAATTTGCCGGTGGCCGCCTACAACGTGAGCGGGGAGTTTTCTATGATAAAGGCCGCAGCCAAGCTCGGCTGGATCGACGGCGAGCGTGCCATGATGGAGTCGCTTGTATCGATGAAGCGCGCCGGCGCGGACATCATTCTCACCTACTTCGCCAAAGAAGCGGCGTCGCTTTTGAATAAGTAGCAAATTGCTGTTTCGGAATACACGACGGTTTGCTGAACGCGCATGTTGACCCGTCTTCCATGCGTGAGAAGAGTAGATGTGCGGTAATCGTGCATCTATTTTATTTTGTGCCGGAATCAACGAATGTTCTTCTCCGGTGTCAGAATGAGTGAGCGTGAAGGAGGTCGTGCGATGAAGAAATCATTGTTGGGTCTATTCGGTGTCAAAGCCATGTTTCTGGCATTGAGTCTCGTTACCGCGGCAACGGCCAATGCCCAGGTGCACGTCAATATTAACGTTCCCCTGCCCGGGCTGTTTATTCCAGCGCCGCCGGGCCTAATCGTGATACCCGGCACCTATGTGTATTATCCGCCCGATGTCGACGTGGATATCTTCTTCTATCACGGGTACTGGTATCGTCCGTACCGGGGAGGGTGGTATATCGCTAACGGTTATAACGGCCCATGGCGCGTTGTCGGCCCCAAGCGGATGCCGCGCGCCCTGGTCAGTTTACCACATGCGTACCGCCGCGTTTCTCACGGGTATGAGCGCATGCCCTATGGTCACGTCCAAAAAAACTGGCAGACCTGGGAGCGGGAACGCTACTGGGACAACCGCAGGGAAGAGAGAGGCGAGCGAAAAGAGCAGGGCGGACGGGCACATGGGCACGGAAGGGGCCACGGCAACGGAAGACACGAACGCGGTTGACGACATGTGGAGTACCAGGGACCGCCGGAACACGACGGCCTCTTTTTATGTTCACCGGGCCGACCTTGCCGGATGTCTCTTTAACGCGGACCAGCCGGAACAAAAATGTGTCTCTCGCAAAGCATGCAAAGTTTTTTAAACCGTATTTCCGGCTTTTTGCGAGCTTAACGACTTGGTGAGAAACATTTTCCCCATGTGGTTGCGATCGCCGGCGCCACAAACAGCAGCAGGATCATCATTATGAATGCCGTCAAGGATGCGCTCAAGGAGTCATACGGAAACAGTGAGGATTGCTGCGTGGTTCTTGCGAAGAATATTTATGAAGCAGATCGACAATAAATTGCTCGACGAACTTACCGAGAAGGCAAAGGTTTCGCCCCGCGGGCGGATGAATTTCAATCTCCATTCAGAGTTGAACGATCCGGTGCAGCGTTTATGCAACGCCTTCGAGCCGGGCTCGTACATCCGACCGCACCGGCATTCCGAACCGGAAACGAGCGAGGTATTCCTGATGTTACGCGGTTCGGCTGCGCTTCTTTTCTTTGACGATTCAGGCCGGGTTGCCGAACGGGCCATGCTTTCGGCGCGGGGACCGGCGATCGCTGCTGAAATACCGCCACAGACATGGCATGCCATGGCTTCGCTGGAAAGCGGGACAGTTTTTTTTGAGGTCAAACAGGGACCCTACGTTCCGCCAAAAGGCCGGAACGTCGCGGAATGGGCCCCTGAAGAAGGAGAGCCGTCAGCGGCACGCGTTGTGGAGTGGTACAAAATCGCACAGATCGGCGATACTCTCCCATAGGGCAATTTGGCGCGTAGGAATTTATCCGCGAGCGCACTTTTTTCTTGCATTCTTATTCCCGCTGTGTTAAAAATATAACAACACTCTGGGAAATTTCTTTTTAGAGTGGGCATTTGCATGTGCCCACTCTTTTTATTTGGGGAGGGATAATGGCCGATATGGCGGACCAGATAAGGCAGCTCCTTGATCCGGTTCTGGATTCCCTCGGGCTCTCCCTCTGGGACATGGACTTCCAGAAACATGGGCCTAAATGGCTCTTGCGCATTTACATCGACCGGGAGGCATCCGGGGTCACCTTGAACGACTGCGAGGCCGTGAGCAGGGACCTTGGTGCAGCGCTTGATGTGGAAGATATCATCCCCCACGCATACACGCTTGAAGTATCTTCGCCGGGGCTCGATCGAAAGCTCACCAAGCCTGAGCATTTTATCCGTTTTGCAGGAAGTGCGATCAATATGAAGACCTTCCAGCAGATCAACGGCCAGAAGGTGTTCCATGGAAAACTGCTCGGTCTGGCCGGGGAATCGGTTCAGGTTGAGCTCGATACAGGTGTCGTTGTCGAAATCTCGATCGGAAACGTGGCAAGAGCCTCTCTTCAGGTATCGATATAGTGCCATTGCGATGAGAACAGATGTCAAGGTTGGAGGCTGAAATTCACTTCGTGCGATGAATGTTTTTCCTGAAACATCCACATCTCATGAAAAGATTTGTCAGAAGGAGAAAGACCTATGAGTCAGGAATTGATTCATGTGATCGATCAGATCAGCAAGGAAAAAGGCATATCAAAAGAGATGGTTATCGAAGCCGTTGAGTCTGCACTCGTGAGCGCGGCCAAGAAAAAATACGGTGCACAGCGCATCGCGGTGCAGATCGATCCGAAACGGGGGGATATCGTCATGTACGCATATAAGAAAGTCGTGCAGGACGTGGCCAATCCCGACGAGGAAATAACCCTGGAAGAAGCTCAAACGCTCTATCCGGAGGCGCAGATGGACGGCGAAGTTCCGCTCCAGGTGGAGTTCCAGGGTTTCGGCAGGATCGCGGCGCAGACCGCACGCCAGGTCATCGTACAAAAGGTGCGCGAAGCGGAACGCGATGTCATTTTCAAGGAGTTCAACGACAAGATCGGCCAACTCGTCAACGGTATTGTGCTCCGTCATGAGAAGGGCGCCTATTACATCGATCTCGGCAAGACCGAAGCCGTGCTACCGGCGCGCGAGCAGGTCCCCCGTGAGAATTACCGCCGGGGAGACCGCGTCAGGGCCTATGTCATGGAAGTGCGTGATACCTCAAAAGGACCGCAGGTCGTACTTTCCCGCGCCCATCCGGAATTCGTTTCGCGGCTGTTTGAAATGGAAGTCCCCGAGATCTACGAGAACATCGTCGAAGTCAAGGGCGTTGTGCGCGAGGCTGGTGACCGCACCAAAATAGCCGTTGCTTCCAAGGACTCCCAGGTCGATCCTGTCGGCGCATGCGTGGGCATGAAGGGATCCCGCGTTCAGGCGGTCGTTCGTGAGCTCAGGGGTGAGAAGATCGATATTATCCCCTGGTCGGAAGACCCGCGAATCTTCATCGCCAAGGCGCTAAGCCCGGCGGTAGTTGAGAAGGTTGGAGTGACCGAGGAGGACCGGTCGGCCCTGGCCGTAGTGGCGGATTCACAGCTTTCTCTCGCCATCGGTAAAAAAGGACAGAACGTAAGGCTCGCGGCGAAACTGACAGGCTGGAAGATAGACATCCTGAGCGAATCCGAATACGATCAAGAGCGCCAGAAAGAACGTGAGCAGGAAATCGAGGCGGCTATTGTCGAAGAGACTCGCAAGATGGCTGAAGAGACTGAGGCAGCCGAAACCATGGAGACCCAGACGGTTGCTGAAGGGGCGGGGGATGAGGCAGGCTCGGACCTGAAGGTTATCGAAGGAGTGGGTCCGAAAACAGCGGAATTGCTCGTTGAGGCGGGCTACGATACAGTAGAAAAAATAGCGGCCATGTCTGATGAAGAAATCCTTGCAATTCCCGGAATAGGAGCGAAAACGGCGCAGAAGATACTCCTATCGGCACGGGCGCTCCTCGAGAATAGTTGAAGATATGCGCCCATGAGGGACCATGAAGCGTCAACCGGAAAGAACATGTGTGGGCTGCCGAAACGTATTAACGAAAGATGAAGTGGTCAGGATTGTAGCAGGTCCTGATGGCGTTTTGATCGACTACCGCGAAAAACTGCCCGGCCGTGGGGCTTACGTTTGTCCCAAGCAAGAATGCATCGCGAATGCACTCGCGAAGGAAACACTTGCGAAGGCACTCCGTCTCAAGGCGCGACCTCCTAGCGTGGAGCTGCTCGCGTCCCATCTTGCTGCGGCTATCAAGGAGAAGATCAGGTCGCTGCTCTCCATATCGATGAAAGCAGGCAAGATCGCAGCAGGGTATTCGGCAGTCAATGATGCCCTGGAAAAAGGGAGGGTAAAGCTGCTGCTCTTTGCGAGCGACATCTCTGACGGAACCCGAGATAAGATCGAATCGCAGAGCTTTGAATCTTTCCACCGCGCAACACTTTTTACCCGTGATGAATTCGGCAGCATGCTCAACCGGGAACTTATCGGCGTCGTAGGAATACTGGACCAAGGGCTTGCCGACGCTCTCTGGAACGAGACGCAGAGATTAAAAGGCTTGATAAATATCAGTAACTAGAGTAAAATATCATAATTATTTAGAACCTTTCGGGGGTAAGCGATTTTATGACCGTGATCAGGGTACATGAGCTGGCCAAAAAAATGGGGGTCGAAAGCAAGGATCTCATCTCGGTTCTCGAGAAGATGGGTATCAAGGGGAAGACTCCGTCCAGCGGTCTTGATGATAAAGAAACAAAATCCCTGATTGAAAAGCTGAAAGCGATACGCAAGGAAAAAGAAAAAGAGAAAACCAAGAAAGAAAAAGTGCCCGTGGACGCACTGCTGTCTAAAGAGGAGCGGTTGAAGAAGGCTGCGGCGCTGATCGGCAAATTTTCATCAACGCTCGAGAAGCCCGGTACGAAGCCAAAACCTGCCCCGGTTCCTCCTTTGCCGAAGCCGGCCATGCCTGCACCACCGGTCATTCCGCCGGCAAGCCAGATGAAAGAGCTCCAGGCAGGAAAGCCGGAAGAAAAAAGCCAGGGTCCCGCAGCACAACCCGCGCAGGCAGCTCAGCCTGCTCAGCAGCTACAGCCAACGGGTGGGCGACCAGCACAGCTACAATCGGGCCGTCCCCAGCTTAGCCAGAGGCCTTCAGGCGGCTTGCAGCGTCCCGGGGGACGCTCGTTCCAAAAATCTACTTTCGGTTCTCCTGTCCTTGGACCCTCCCAGGTGCCGGCATCCCTTGTCCCTCCCGCCCCCGGCAAGCCGACAAAGAAAAAATGGGACAAGAAAAAATCCGAATACGATCAGAAACAGGAACGCGAGTTCCGCGAGAAGCCGTCATTTAAGAAACTCCCTGATCTGAAAACACTTCCTATTGGAAAGAGGCCGCTCAAGAAAGATGAGAGACCCGGACCGCAGACCGACGTTGCTGAGATCACCAAACCCAGGAAAAAGGTCGTCAAGATCCAGGAGGGCTGCACAATAAAAGAATTTGCCGAGGTCATGGGGCAGAAAGTGGGCGACGTCATCAAAAAGCTCATGGCCATGGGCGTCATGGCGACGCAGAACCAGCCTATGGATATGGACGCGGCGCTGCTCATGGCCGAAGAGTACGGCGTCAAGGCCGAAATCGCGAGTATCGAATCCGCCGAAGACATCCTCGAAGAGAAGGTCGATGCTGCCGAGACCATGGTGTTGAGACCGCCGGTGGTCACAATCATGGGTCATGTGGACCATGGAAAAACGTCGCTCCTCGATTCGATCCGTGAGACCAATGTCGTTTCGAAAGAGGCGGGCGGCATCACCCAGCACATCGGCGCCTATCAGGTCAGCCTGAAGGGCAGAGACATTACTTTCTTGGATACGCCGGGCCATGCCGCGTTTACCGCAATGCGGGCACGCGGCGCGCAGGTCACCGATATCGTGATCCTCGTGGTCGCAGCCGATGACGGCGTCATGCCCCAGACCAAGGAAGCGATCAGTCACGCAAAGGCGGCCGGTGTCCCGATCGTCGTAGCCATCAATAAGATCGACAAGCCTGAAGCCAAGCCCGACCGGGTAAAACAGGAACTGTCGGAATTCGAGCTTATTCCCGAAGAGTGGGGCGGCCAGACCATCTTCTGCGAGGTATCGGCCAAGAAAAAAATCGGCCTCGAACATTTACTCGAGATGATCCTCATTCAAGCCGATGTGCTTGAACTTAAGGCGAACCCCGACAAAATGGCGCGCGGCGTGGTTATCGAAGCCAAACTTGACCGCGGCCGTGGACCCGTAGCAACGGTGCTGGTCCAATCAGGTACGCTCAAGGTAGGCGACTTCTTCGTGACAGGCGCTCAGTTCGGAAAGGTGCGTGCCCTCATCAACGATAAGGGAGAACGGATCGAGGGCGCCGGACCATCCATGCCAGCCGAAGTCATCGGCTTTTCCAGCGTTCCCCTGGCAGGCGATCGTTTCGCCGTCATCGAGGAGGAGCGCAAGGCCAGGCAGATAGCAGAGATCCGTCAGGCCAAGCAGAGAAGCACCGAGATGGGCTCGCTGAAGAAAGTGACGCTGGAAGACCTTCATACCCAGATCCAGGAAGGCATGGTGAAGGAGCTCAACATCGTCATCAAGGCGGACGTGTCCGGTTCTGCCGGCGCCATTGTCGATTCTCTCGAAAAACTTTCCACGTCGGCAGTCAAGCTCAAGGTTATTCACAGCTCCGTCGGCGCCATCACCGAAACCGACGTCATGCTGGCCGCCGCATCGAATGCCATCATCATCGGATTTAACGTTCGTCCCGAACACAAGGCTACTGAACTTGCCCAGCGAGAGGGCGTGGATATACGGCTGTACAATATCATCTACAACGCCATTGACGATATCAAGGCTGCCATGGAGGGTCTTCTCGAGCCGACACTCAAAGAGCGTATTCTCGGCCGGGCGGAAGTTCGCCAGACATTCCATGTCTCCAAAGTCGGGACTATTGCCGGCGCCTATGTCATCGACGGCGTTATGACGAGACAAAACGACGGTGTTAGGGTGCTTCGAGACAACGTGCAGGTCTATGAGGGCAAGCTTCATTCGCTCAAACGGTTTAAGGATGACGTACGCGAAGTTCAGGCAGGTTACGAATGCGGCATTGGAGTCGAGAATTTCAACGACATCAAGGTGGGAGACGTTATTGAGGCATTCGTGATCGACAAGGTTGCTGCAAAGTTGTAGTCCCGACACTCTCTTGCCAGGCAGCAACGGTAGGGGCAGAGAGAGGATGCAGTGTAATGCATGCTGAAGCTGCATCGCAATTTGTACTTCACTGAGGCTTATGTTCATCGGGGTTTGCACGATTGAAGTCCACGTTCCTGAAAGCGGTTCGCTCAAGACCAAGAGGCACTCTATTCGCAGCCTGAAGGACCGGATCCGGAACAAGTTCAATGTTTCCGTGGCTGAAATTGAAGACAACGACCTCTGGCAGAAGGCTTCCCTTGCAGTCGCCGCCGTGAGCAACGATAAATCCCACCTTAACCAGACACTGGACCATGTACTGAACATGGTTCGCAGCGTACCGGATATAAGTCTGCTGGATTTTCATATCGAGATATTTTAAAGGACGGAAGATGGGAATGCAGAAGCGGTTTCAGTTATGCTTCTGACTACTGATTTCTGTCTTCCGAGATTGTCATGTCCAAACCGACGTTTAAAAGAGCCGAACGCGTCGGTGATCAAATGAAACAGGAGATCGCCGACATTCTCATGCGCAAGATCAAGGATCCCCGCATCGGTTTCGTTACGGTTACCGATGTCGAAGTGGCAGATGACCTGAAAAATGCAAAGGTTTTCGTGAGCATCTACGGCGGGGACAAAGAAAAAACTCTCAAAGGTCTGGAGAGCGCTTCAGCATACATCAGGCTGGAGCTCGGCAAACGCATGCGGATGAAGTTTATGCCTGAGCTGTTGTTTCGATTCGATGCTACGATTGAGCAAGGTGCACATATTATGGAACTTCTTCGCGACATTGAAGAGGAGAAGAAAAAGAAGGATCCATCAAATGAGTGACCTCGGACGCATCATAACGGCTCTGCAGCAGTGTACGACAATACTCATTTCTATCCATAAAAGTCCCGACGGGGACGCCCTCGGCTCTCAGTTAGGGCTCATGCTTGCACTGGAAAAACTGGGCAAGACAGTCACCGCACACAATCTTGACCCCGTACCGGAGATCTACCGTTTTTTACCCCATGCCGACCGCATCAGAGCAGGTCGCCCAGTCTCAGGGAAATATGACGCCTACATCGTGCTGGATTCTGATCCGCCGAGGACCGGCCTCTTCGACGGGTCAGTTCCCGCCGATATCCTGATCAATATTGATCATCATCCTACGAATCCTTCCGAGTGGTCCTACACATGGCTTGATACCGATGCCGCCGCCACAGGCGAGATGATATACAAACTGATACGTGAACTCCGAGTCCCTCTGGATCGTGATATCGCGTTGTGTCTCTACGCGGCTATTTTTACCGACACCGGTTCGTTCCGTTACTCCAATACGTCTGCGGAGAGCATGAAGATTGCCGCCTCTTTGCTTGAAGCAGGGGCCGATCCTTGGCTTGTTACGGAAAACGTGTACGAGTCCTTTGCCTACAAGCGAATCAAGCTTCTCGGCTCCGTTCTTGCCGGCATGGAACGCAGCGACGATGGCAGGGTCGCGTGGGTAATAGTGACCGATGACTTGTTCCGCCAGACCGGGACAACGGCTGAAGATACCGACAATTTCGTCAACTTTGTACGATCCGTAAAGGGCGTTGAGGTCGCGATCCTGCTCAGGCAGACAGCGGAGAGGGAGTACAAGATCAGCCTCCGCTCCAAGGGACGTGTTGATCTTACCGGTTTGGCACAGTCGCTCGGCGGCGGTGGCCACAGGAACGCCGCAGGCAGCATGATCAAAGGATCGCTTGAAGAGGTAAAAGAAAGGGTTGTCAGAGATGTCGAAAAAACCGTCTCGGCACAACTCGGCAGCGGGAGCACGATTCTCGATGGACGGCGTTCTTAACGTCAACAAACCATCGGGTATGACGTCGCACGACGTGGTGCTGCACATACGCCGGATCCTCAAGGAAAAGCGGATCGGCCACGCCGGCACGCTCGACCCACTCGCAACCGGCGTTCTGGTGCTCTGCATCGGAAAAGCGACACGGATCGCTCGATATCTTGAAGCAGGCGAAAAAGAATATCAGGCAGTCATGAGGCTCGGAATTACCACAGACACGCTTGACGCCGAAGGGCGCGTTCTGGCAACAAAGACGTATGCGGCACCCGACCGATCGGCGCTTGTCCAGGTGATGCAGCGCTTCGTCGGCACGATCATGCAGCGTCCGCCTGCATTTTCGGCAGTGAAAATCGCAGGTGTGCCGTCGTACAAGCTGGCACGAGAGGGGAGGACGGAACCGAACAAACCGCGACCCGTAACAATCCATGCTATTGAACTTACGGCATATGATGATCCCTTTGTGAGGATGACCGTGAGTTGCTCAAAGGGAGTATATATCAGGTCCCTCTGTGCAGATATCGGAGATGCGCTCGGTTTTGGAGCCCACGTGACGAGCCTTAAAAGGATTCGATCCGGCCGTTTCAGCATTGTAAACGCACTAACGCTCGAAGATCTTGCGGGCCTGGCTGCTGCCGGCACGGTTGGCACCGCAGTGACGACAATCGATGATGCACTCGCTGACTTCCCCTGCATTCGACTTGCAGGAGCAGAAGCAACACGTGTGGCCAATGGCGGCCGGATATCCTGTCCTGCATCAGGAACGAACAACAGGAACGGTCCTGTGAGGCTCCATGATCCTCTTGACAGACTTCTGGCTATTGCACACCTGGATGAAGGTATCATAAAGCCTGAGCTGGTTTTTTCTTGCGGTATGTGAATAAATAGCTTTACAACCTGCTGTAAATATGATATTTTATCTCGCTTCAGAAATACGGGGAAAGGAGGGTACGGTTATGGATAAAGAGCAGAAGACCAGTCTGATCAGCACCTATCGCAGGCATGCATCAGACACAGGTTCTCCGGAAGTTCAGATCGCTCTCTTGAGCGGCCGCATCAGCCATCTGACGGAGCACTTGCAGGCGCACAAGCATGACTTCCATTCACGGAGAGGTCTCCTGAAGATGGTCGGTCAGAGGCGTCGCCATCTTGACTACTTGAAGAAAAACGATCTGGACCGTTACCGTCAGGTCATTGACCAGCTCGGTATACGCAAATAGCATTACGTATGTAATGGAAAAGTGAGGTTTCATGGCAACAACTGTAGAAATAGAAATAGGCGGAAGACGACTAATCCTGGAAACGGGGTTCATGGCCAAACAGGCGAGTGGCGCTGTCGTTGCCAGATATGGCGATACCGTTGTCCTTTCAACGGCGGTTGCTTCGAAGGTCGAACGGGAGAACGTCGATTTTCTCCCATTGACGGTGGACTATCAGGAAAAGGCCTATGCCGCCGGAAGGATCCCGGGCGGTTTTTTCAAACGCGAGGGGAGGCTGAGCGAAAAAGAAATCCTGACATCGCGCCTCATCGACCGGCCGATCAGGCCGTTATTCCCTGAAGGTTATTATTACGATACGCAGATCATCGCAAACGTGCTGTCCATCGGCGATGAGAGCTCTATGGATCTCATGGGGATGATTTCGTCCTCAGCTGCTCTCGCGATATCCGATATTCCCTTCAAGGGTCCCATCGGTGCAGTGCGGGTCGGATTTATTGATGGCAAATTCATCATCAATCCCGGCCAAAAGGAGCTCGAGACCACGCGTCTCAACTTGGTCGTAGCAGGCACCGCTGACGCCATTATGATGGTCGAAGGCGGGGCGAACGAATTGACCGAGGACCAGATGCTCGAGGCGCTCGAATCCGCCCATCGCGAGATCAAAAAGCTTGTAGCGCTTCAGAACGAACTGGTTGCCAAAGTCGGTAAGCCAAAGCGGGTTGTCAAGACCGTAGAGATTGACAAGGATCTCGCTGCGCAGGTGGCTTCACTGGCCATGGAGCGCCTGAAGACTTCCATCATTATCCCGAACAAGATGGAACGGCAAAAAACGTTAGACGCGCTGCTCGACGAGATCAAGCAAAAACTCAAGAAGGAAGACGATCCTACGAGGAACGTGCAGATATCCACGATCTTTTTCGGTCTCGAAAAAGACGAGGTCCGCAAGATCATTCTCGAAAAAAATGTGCGTGCTGACGGCAGAAAGCCTGACGAGATCAGACCTATCAGCTCGGCAGTTAGCCTCCTTCCACGGACGCACGGCTCGGCGCTCTTTACGCGGGGCGAAACCCAGGCTCTGGTTGTTGCCACGCTCGGGACTTCCGAAGACGAACAGCGGATTGATTCGCTCGAAGGTGAATATTTTAAGACATTCATGCTTCACTATAATTTCCCGCCCTTCAGCGTAGGTGAGACCAAGCCCTTGCGCGGACCGGGAAGACGGGAAGTCGGGCATGGGGCGCTCGCTGAACGCGCCCTGAAGGCGATGGTCCCGACAAAACAGGAATTTCCGTACACCATTCGGTTGGTCTCCGACATCCTCGAGTCCAACGGCTCTTCGTCGATGGCAACGGTCTGCGGCGGCACGCTGGCGCTCATGGACGCAGGCGTCCCCATCAAGGCGCCCGTCGCCGGTATCGCTATGGGTCTCATCAAGGAAGGCGAGAAGGTGATTGTTCTCTCCGATATCCTCGGTCTTGAGGACCACCTGGGAGACATGGATTTCAAGGTGACCGGAACGAGCAAGGGCATCACGGCGCTCCAGATGGACATGAAGATAGAGGGTATCACCGCCGAGACGATGCGCACAGCCTTGCAGCAGGCTAAGGACGGGCGGATGTACATTCTGGGAAAGATGCTCGAAACTCTTGCCGCCCCCAGAAATACGCTCAATCCCTTTGCACCGCGGATCATCACTATGCAGATCAATCCGGACAAGATCAAGGATGTGATCGGGAGCGGAGGCAAGGTCATTCGCAGCATCGTTGAACAGACGGGAGCGAAAATAGATATTGAAGACGACGGGACGATCAATATTGCATCGTCCGATGAGGCTGCCGCCAATAAGGCAAAAGAAATCATCAGGGGGATCGTTCAAGAAGCCGAAGTCGGGAAACTCTACATGGGCAAGGTCCGCAAGATCATGGATTTCGGCGCCTTCGTCGAGATATTCCCCGGCACCGATGGCTTGCTCCATATCTCTCAGATCTCTGACAAACGACTTGAGAAGGTGACCGATGAGCTGAAAGAAGGAGATGAAGTCCTCGTAAAGGTTCTTGAAATCGACCGGCAGGGCAAGATTCGCCTGTCGCGGAAAGAAGCTCTGCGCGAAAAGGCAAAAACGAAATAGTATCAGTTGTGATGACATGATGAGTAAGGAACAGGAAATAGGAAGTTTTGCAGAAGAACCTATTTCCTTTTTTATTTTTCTTTGAACGGAGGGAGCGTGCCCCAATACGACTTGGCCGTTGTGGGAGCAGAACTCGGAGGACTCGCTTCGGCGGCACTCTTGAGCGCTACTGGGAAAAAATCCATTGTGTGTACCACCGGAACATCCCTTGCAGAAGCATTGGGTACCAAGGCGAAAGAAGGCTTCTCCTTCTCCGTTGGCCCCGCACTTTCGTACGGTTTTGAACCGGGCGGTGCTTTCCAGCAGCTTTTCAGGGACCTTAGTATTGACAATACGGTGCCTGCCCATGCTCCCGGTTATCAGGTCGCGCTTCCTGACAGGAGAATCACGGTCACCCCGAATCAAGATGACACCATCGAAGAACTTCGGAGAGAGTTCCCCCGGGAAATCCAAAAAATCTCAAATTTCTACCGTGATTTGAAGAATAAAACGGATCAGATTACAAAAAACCGCATTGTTGCCTATTTGTCGCAACGCTGGTCCGCACGATCATTTATCGGTAAATACAATTTCAGTAAAGAGCTGCTGTCTTTTTTCGATGTTCAGGCGCTTTTTTTCTTTCAGCGGCCGGTCCTCGAGTTGTCGTTAATGAACTTGATCACGCTTTGCACACATCGGCCGTTCCAGTATTACGGAGGGTACGAGAAGCTTGCCGAGCGGCTGGCTGCCATTGTTATTGCTAAGGGCGGCGATATTCTGTACAGTGAACCGTTGACGGAAATCGTGTATCGCAATAACCGCGCCAACGGCATCCGAACAACTCGAGGCATCATCGAAACGGGTTCGGTCCTTCAGGAAACGTCTGATAAGCGCATTCCTGTCCTCTTTCTCGGCGTTCACGATCAGGTTGTGCCCGTCGGGATGGACCGTGATGTGCTGTATCTTCCCGACTATTCACAGCCGCGCGAGTTTCTTGTTTTTTCTCTCAGTGCCAAAGATGACAGTACCGCCGCTCCCAAAGGCATGAGAGCCATTACGGTCACATTCTATACAACGAAAAATCTTCCGCATGATAAGAATATGCTGGTAAGCCAGACAACAGGTCTCATTCCGTTCTTGGGTGACTTTCTCGTGCTTTCCGAGGAATCCCTACCAAGGGGGACTTCTTCAGTTCCGGCGGGCCTTACACTCAAACCCCTGCGATCCGGGAAGAGCGAGCCGCTTCTCTTCAGGACATCGAAACGGAACGTGTACGCGCTTCATGAAGTACAGCACGCTCCGCTTCAGCTGATGCCGGCAGTACGAAAACTGGTTATGCAAATAATGTAGCAACGACAGAGAACGGAAAAGGCCAAGGTTATTTCAAATAACTTCTAAGCTGTGCCGGCTTCGCTTTCGTGATCGATGTCGATGCGCCGCTGCCAGGACCATGAGTCGAATGAACATTCAGAGAGAGCAATAAAGACAGTGGACGACGGTATGAGGGAATAAAAAAGCCGTTGCAGAGTATGCAACGGCCGGGGAAACATCATAATGGCCATGGCCATCAGACCTTCGCCAACATGCCGGCTTCTTCCTCCTGGAATTCAACAGCCCCATTCTTGAGCTTAACGACCACCCTGTGCACTTCCTTGAACCGTCCCTTGAGAATTTCCTCGGAAAGAGGATCCGCGAGATATTTCTGGACGGCACGCCGCATCGGCCTGGCGCCGTAGGTGGGCTGAAAGTTTTCACGGATGAGCCAATCCTTCACCTCTTCGGTTACGTCGAGATGGATACTCCGATCCGTGATCATCTGTGAGTTCAACTCCGCCACAAGCATATCCACGATCTTGATGAGATGATCCTGCGTAAGAGGGTGAAAGACGACGACATCGTCGATTCTGTTCAGGAACTCGGGATTGAAAGACCTCTTCAGTTCCGAAATTACATTGTCTTTCATCTTCGTGTACTGCGTCTTGGAACTATCCTGTTGGAAACCAAGGGTCGTATCCTTATCGATCATACGCGCGCCGAGGTTCGATGTCATGATTATAACGGTGTTACGGAAGTCAACTCTCCTGCCGAAGCTGTCGGTCATGTATCCGTCATCAAGCACCTGGAGAAGCATATTGAAGATATCCGGATGGGCCTTTTCTATCTCGTCAAAGAGGACGACCGAATAAGGCCTGCGCCTGATCTTTTCCGTCAGCTGACCGCCGTCATCGTAGCCTACGTAGCCAGGAGGCGAACCGACAAGCCGTGAGGAGCTGAACTTTTCCATATATTCCGACATGTCAACCCGGATGAGCGCGTCTTCCGTGTCGAAAAGGAACGACGCGAGTGATCGTGCAAGCTCCGTCTTGCCCACGCCGGTGGGACCGAGGAAAATAAAAGAACCGATGGGTTGCTTTCGTGTCTTGAGTCCGACCCGCGAGCGGCGGATCGCCCGTGATACAGCAAAGATAGCTTCGTCCTGGCCGACAATTCTCTTGTGAAGTTCCTCCTCCATGCGAAGGAGGCGTGAAGCCTCTTTTTCCTCCAACCGGGACAACGGGATGCCGGTAATGTGGGATACGATTCCTGCTACATCCTCTTCTCCGACCACCGGGATGTTCTTTTCCTGATTATCTTTCCAGTCTCTGTGGATGCCGTCGAGTGTTTCGCGCAGCCGGTCCTCTTCTTCGTGGATGGACTCGACTCTTACATAATCTTTGATTCTCGAGAAGAGATTTTTTTCCTGCTCAAGCTTCTTGAGTTTCTTCTCGATCGATTTCATCTCAGCCGGGTAGGTATAGCGATTGAGCTTCGCTTTGGCCCCTGCCTCATCGATAACATCGATGGCCTTGTCAGGCAAAAATCTGTCCGTGATATAACGGTCGGACAGACGGGCGGCCGCCACAACGGCCTCGTCAGTGATCTTGATCTTGTGGTGCGATTCATACTTCGGCCGGAGACCTTTTATGATATTGATCGTCTCTTCAAGGCTCGGCGGCTGCACATAAATAGGCTGGAAACGACGTTTAAGGGCTCCGTCTTTTTCAATATGTTTCCTGAACTCATCGAGCGTGGTTGCGCCGATGCACTGGATTTCACCACGTGCCAGCGCGGGTTTAAGCATGCTCGAAGCGTCGATCGAGCCTTCGGCGGCTCCTGCTCCAACCAGCGTGTGAAGTTCATCGATGAACAGGATGATATTGTCAGCCTGAACGATCTCCTTCATGACGATCTTCAGGCGCTCCTCGAACTGGCCACGATACTTGGTCCCGGCGATCAGCGATCCGAGATCGAGCGATACCACACGGCGGTTCATGATGTTCTCGGGGACATCGCTATTGATGATTCGTTGCGCGAGCCCCTCGACAATTGCAGTCTTTCCGATTCCCGGCTCGCCGATAATGACGGGGTTGTTCTTGGTCCTGCGGGAAAGAATCTGCAAAAGGCGATCGATCTCCTGATCACGCCCGATGACCGGATCCAGCTTGCCGCTTTTAGCCAGCTGCGTGAGGTCCCTGCTGAATTCATCAAGGGCGGGAGTCGGGCTTTTTTTCGCGCTGACCTGGGTCGCGGCACGACGAAGATAATTGATCACCAACTGCCGTGATCCCAACAAGTTGACGCCGAAACTGCGAAGTATCTTTCCGCCGATTCCTTCCTCCTCGCGGATAAGCCCGAGGAGAAGGTGTTCGCTTCCGATATAGTTATGACCGAGGAGCCTCGCTTCTTCAACTGCATATTCAAGGACTTTTTTTGCACGGGGAGTGAAGGGGATATCGCCGAAGGTGAGGGTGTTTCCGCTGGATGGCAGGTTCCGTTCGACCTCCATGCGAATCTGGTCGACATCAATGCCCATCTTGCGGAGCACCGCGACCGGGATGCCGTCTTCTTCGCGGAGCGTTCCGAGCAGGATATGTTCCGTACCCAGGTAGTCGTTCTGAAGTCGCTCCGCCTCTTCACGGGCGTAGACGATGACTTTTCTGCCTCGTTCAGTAAATTTTTCGAACATCATATCGTGATAACCGCCTTCAGACATTCTGATGAAATCCGCTTGCCTTTTGTTTAAAATATACTCCATTCGCTACGCTAAAGTCAAGAGCCCTTTTAGGAAGAGGATCGGAGAGTTTCGTGCTGCACAGGTTGTGCCAGACACTCGTGGAGTTAAAGCATTTACCTGTTCCAAATCCTCTTGCAAATGGGAAGCCAGGTTGCAAACGTAGTGAAAATATCGGATGGTTGCATCGTGGAGATGATAAATAACGGTTGATCATCAAGTTGGCTCTTGACTCGGCCACGGCTTTGCGTTAGACTCCCTCAATTCAACACATTGAAGTCTTCATTTTCGCAGAGAAAGAGCAGGTCAAGCATCGATGAAACTGTTCATAACATTAATTCTTCTCGCAGTGCTGGCGCTAGGTGTTGCAGCGTGCGGGAAAAACAGCACGAGCTTATCGTTAGGAGCCATTGATGTAAACGGACCGGGGATAGACGGCAGCATTCCGGCAGGAACGAAGCGAGTATACACGCTCCGTAGCCTTAACGCTGACCAGTGGTATACCGTGCGTACTGAGATCGCCACTGACCCGACCGATACGAGCAAGGCTGGTGGAACATTGACCGTAGATATTTATGCAAGCGAAGATGCATTCAAGAACAATGAAGCACCGTTGATTTCGTCGACCCCCGTGCCAACTTACCCCTATGTATATGAGGCATATTTCCAAGCTAACCCTGGAGGCGACTATGTCGCCGTGATCAGCGGCACTTCCTTTACCAACAGCGCCACACAGTTCTTCTATGGCCTCCGTCTCATGTCTGCGGATCCAGCTGCGGTGCCGCCGGTCTTAACGTCCTTCCAAACGCCGACGGTATCCCAGACGGTTGCTATCAATCCCGGCTATATTCATGTCTATAATGGCGGCCAGATCAGTTCATCCGGCACCTACACGATTAATCTCAGCTCGACGGTGACGTCAACCATCGCATTTCCACAGTTGTTTGTGTATCGCAATTCAGGCTTTCCAGGCAATTCAGCGTTGAAAATAGAAGATTTACTGTATTCGAGTGTGACTGATTCGACGAATTTCAACGTTACGATATTTTCTGCCGGCACGCCAAGTGCCCTTCCGTTAGATCCAAATAATAACATCAACATTGGCGTGACGATCGCCGGCGTTCCATTTACGAGCGGAACCACGACCGGAAGCCCCTTTATTGTTGTGAAAGGCACAAGTGCGGTAACTTATACCTTGAAGGTGGAGCAGTGAGACGGTTTATGCAGTCGTTCTCAACGTTGCAAACAACCTGAATGCCTCGATACAGTCTACGCAACGATGAAGTTCCCCTTCTGTCCCCATAACCGCGCCCTTGAACTCGGCTAACCCACTCTTTTTTATTGACTTTATCCCCATAACAGAGTAGTTTTCCCCAATGATCCGCAAGGCAAAGATAACCGATGTCAAGGATATCCAGTCGCTCATAAACCAGTATGCGGATTCTGGGCAGATGCTTCCCCGTACGCTGAATGAACTGTATGAGCACCTCCGGGATTTCCACGTATACGAGGAGGACGGCGAGCTCTCTGGTGCATGCGCGCTCCATGTGAGCTGGGACGGCCTTGCCGAAATCCGATCACTCGCGGTGAGGAAGGACCGGATAAAGCGCGGTATCGGGTCGGAACTTGTGCGACGGTGCCTATCTGAAGCCGCATCGCTTCAAGTGGAGCGGGTATTCGTCCTGACCTATCAGGACGGTTTCTTCAGAAAGCTCGGTTTTACAGATGTCGATAAAAAAGAGTTGCCTCATAAAATATGGACCGACTGTCTTAACTGCATTAAGTTTCCGAACTGCGACGAATCTGCTCTCATTATCAATCTCACTCCCAGACCCTAATTTTCTGTATTGGCATTCGGGTTGCATACATCCATCGAAACAATACCCTCGATTTGTTTCGGAAATACTGGAGCACCAATAAAAACACCATGTTATCCCTTTATATCCATATCCCTTATTGTGTCAGAAAGTGCCCGTACTGTGGCTTTTATTCAACACAGTTTACACAAAAGAACGCTGACGAATTCATCAGTGCCTTGCGCCGAGAGGCAGAAGGCTATCAAACTGAATTCTGCAATCGGGTATTACGAACTATCTATATCGGCGGCGGCACTCCTACGGTCCTCTCCGAACTGCAGCTTACGGAGGCAATCGATATTATCAGAAACTATTTTCATATTTCTGAAGACGCGGAAATTACGGTCGAGGCGAACCCGAATTCTGTTACGAAAGAGAATCTGGCGGTATTGCGGGAACGCGGGGTGAACCGGCTGAGCCTCGGCGTTCAATCATTCTCGGCCAAGATTCTGCAAACGCTTGGGAGGCTGCATACCGTAGCAGAGGCCGAGAACTCCTTCCATTTGGCTAGAAATGCGGGATTTCAAAACATCGGCATAGACCTCATGTATGGCATACCGGAAC
>JBLMWN010000144.1:0-4716 GCA_050257255.1 Betaproteobacteria bacterium
GCGTATCCCGGCGAGGCATACCCGAATCCATGGTCTCCCCAGGTTGTGCCCCAGCTGTTTCGGACGATGAACCGGTCAGGAGTGTACCCGACCAGCGCAACTGCATGCCCGCCGCGCGTCGTGTCGGGCTGGTACGTGTCGAGTTTCCCGCGCGTTTTTTTGGCATTGTCCCAGGTCGCATCGACATCCAGGGCCGTTAAGATCGGGCCTTTGGTCGCCAGCCAGGTCCGCCAGTTGGCCAGGTTCCCGCCGAGGTTGAAGTAGCTGGTGATCTTGAGCCTGGCGGCAATGGCGTAGAACGTCTTCGCCTCATCGCCGAACAGCTTGCCCGTTTTAAATGGCAGGATTGAGTCCCGCACAGCCCCGAATTTCCGGGCAATGTCCAGTGCCGCCTTGGGACTGGTCCCTTCGAGCTCAATGAAGGTCGTAGGCTGCGTCACAAACTCGTCGCTCTCCTTGGCTGCCATCCAGATGAAGCGCGGGGACAGGAGTTGGTCCTTCGGAAGCTTGCCGGCCTTGACGAAGTGCCATCGGAGGACCGAGTCCGCCGTGGCCCAACCCACGCATGATCCGGTGTCCTCCTGGTCGTTGATCTTCCACCAAGGCTCGCGCAGGTCTTTGGTGGCGGGCAGGGCGCGGCGGGCGGCGAGGAGACCGGCTCCGACGGCGTGCTCGAAGCCCCAGTCTCGTTCGGTCTGGCGTGACGGAATACAGTTCAGAATCCTTATTCCATTCCTTGTTTTCCTCGGCATTGGTATCTCCTTTCTTCTACGAAAGAGGTTATGGTCAGGAATCTGATTTTTGCATGTCCGTTCACTCTCCTGATTCGCCGTGAAGGTTTTCGTCCGTGAGACAGGCACAGGGACATGGTGAAATAATCATGCATCGTGAACACGCCCGCTCTTCAACGATTACCGCCGCATTACATCTTCTTCATCTTCCTTATGCCATTCCACAGATAACGCACACTATCGCGCAACGTGTCGCGCAGGATAAACGCTATCAACAGCCCTATCAGAACGTTCACGCCGCTTTTCCACGCGTGGCTCAGGTTCTGATATGCGGTTGAGAGGGCCTGGGCGCCGCGGCCGAACGCATCGGGCAGAAAAAAGGACAGAGCCAGCCCGATCAGAATGCCGATCAACATGAATCCTAAATACCGTTTCGCTCCGGCGACGAGCTGGGACATTTTGCTGCCGTCCTGTAAATCTTCGGCAGACGTCCGGGCCGTAGCCCATTTAACGAGCCAGAGGAAAAATCTTACAATTTTTGAAAACAAACCGACTCGCGTCCTGCGGGCTATTTTGAAGAACATGTTCTTATCCGAGTATTTCGTGATCAGTTTCTCAAAGGTCGATAAAACGCCATTCACATCGGAAACGACGGGGGCCGCCGGAAGGTTTTCGAGCTTCATGTCTTTTTCGTCGAGTTTGTCCTTTTCCTCGTCGAACCGATACTTCGCCGGGATTCCCCGTTCCTGCTCCGTGCGGTATCCGAGATATTCCTTCCAGAACTCTTCGGGAAAGGACTTCGCCATCTTTCCCTGCAGCATGTCCCTGGTATCGATCATGCCCATGAGATAGTCGTTCCTGCGCCACCGGCGGTCGAGAAACCCGGAAAAATGTCCGAGCTGCGATCCGGCAAGGCGTCCTTTGTCTTTGTTGTGGTATATCTTGACCACGTTGATTTTTCCCCGCGTCTCGACTCCCGACGATGCATGAATAGCCTCGCTCAGGAGGACGTAGCATGTAAGCGTGTGGAACAGGGACGCGTCATCAATGATCCTCATAATGACCTGCTCCACGACATCGTAAGCGTTCTTCAGCGCGTCCATGGCAAGCTCGAGGTCATCCCCTGCCGTCGTGAAGGCATTCCACGTCTCCGGGTTCAGTTCCCCCTTCCCTCCGTCAAAGTCGTCCTCCACCCAGTAGGCGATCTGCCGGAACCGCTGTTGGATATCACTGGCGGATTTCACCGCTGTCTCGTAATCGGCCATGACACCGCCTGTTTCGATCTCTCGGCTCTTCGCGATGAGCCGAATCCGGGCCTCTGCAGCCTGCCGGGCCGGAATTTTCCCTTCCGCAATCTGCAGGCGGCACTCGGCAATGGTCCTGCGCAAATCGAAGGCTCTGATGCTGTCCGTTACTTTTTTCTGCAGCCTCTCAAGACTATTGACCTGGCTCTGGGAAAGTTTTTTTATGAACCGATACCGCAGCATTGCCGTGCATTTAAGATAATCAGGCAGGAAGCGGTGGATGCGGGCGGTCTTCACGCTTTGCTCAAGAGAGGCCAACAGCCCGTCCCGGCGTTGCTCTCCGTCATGGCGTTCGTCGCAGAGTGCGGACCACAGGTTGGCCGTCAGGTCCTTTATCTGCTCCACCTGGTGGTTGATCCTCTGGATACGTCTGAGGTCGTAATAAATGGTTTCCGCTCCCCGCGTTTCAAGGACCGAAGCCGCAGTCGTTGCGGGGTCAGGAGGATTTTTCGGGTCTGTGCCCCATTCCTCGTGTTTTTTCTTATCGCTTTCCGGATCCGGATCTACGAAGAAATACCACCACTGCCCGTCGTCGCTGTTCGATTCCATGTAATCGATGGCGTGACCGAGAGGCTTGTTGTCGAGCACCCCGCCGTCGTAATACCAGAAGGAAAGCGGATCTGCTTTCTGGTTGTGGTACAGTTTCCGGCTCTCTTCCGGAAAACTGGGGCTTTTGGTGAATTGCGGAGGGAACGCGGCTGGAAAGGACGATGTTACGCGGGCGGCTTTGGCGATTCGGGCGCGATTTTCTTCGCCCGAGCCGTCTCCGGCTTTTCGAATATAGTCGGCGTCGAACTCGAACACCTCTGTATGACGAGTCGTGGGAAAGGCTTTGTCAGCGAATTTATCAGGGTCGTTAAAATCATCCTCGACAGGCACGGCGTCGAAGAACCCCTGCATATTGGTGCCCGTAATGAGAATTTTGAGGTTTTCGTGTTCCCTCAACAGGGGATTGGAAGATTCCTGTCTGATCCGGAGAAAATCCTTGATCTCTTTTTCAAGAATGTCATTGTCCAGGAAGGAAACGATGTTGCCGTTCGATTGATACTGGAGCCGTCCGAGGTCGGCAACGTCGAACCAGATGCGCCGCATGTTTTCGATATGGTTTGCAGGGTCGGAGGAATTTACCAGCGTCGCGGACATCATGATCGACGCCAGCCCGCCTGCCGACGAGCCTGACAGCACCCGCACGTCTACGTCCTTGCCCTTCGTCCTGCAGAACTGAATAAATCGAAGGAACTCCTCTGCCACGCCTGCTTCATAGACAGCAAGCGAAACACCGCCGTAAAAGGTCAACCCGATGTTGATAGCGTCGCTCATAGTATTCTCCTCGGAGAAAACCATTGGAAAAGTCTTTTACGTCGTGCGACAAGCCCGCATCGAACGGAATACATGGTTCCCCTGAATACCCGACGGCCTGCGAGAGCATTAGCCTATGAAAAAAAATTATGGGCTGTTGCAGCTACGGCGTTTATCAACTCGTTGAAATACCGGTCCAATGCCGCCTGCGGCAAACCTCGTCGCCTGAGCGCGGCCAGCTCTGCACGGTCCTTCTTCCCGACCAGCAGCAATGCAAAGTCGTCCTGGGAAAGCTTTCCGTCCTTGAGCATCGTGCACCAGCGTTGCATGTCGTCCTTCGTTTTTTCCAGAAAATCCTTTCCATCGCTGATCGCCGCATCGCGATACCCCCGCCAGCTGTACGAGGATAATTCCACGAGCTCAACGTGGAGCTTTACCCAAAAATCGTCGAATGATGCCATCGGTTCCTTTCCCTGCATTGTTCACGGCTATCGGGCGCATCGCCAGCAGCTTTCACGTTCAATCATGAAAACAGTGGAATGAGGCCTTTCGCCTGAGCAATGCGTCTCTGTTGCTGGTTAAATGTCGCTTTTGTCGAACAGTTCGTACCCGGTCTCCATAAGGGCCGAATAACCGAATAGTTGGTATTCGATGGGAAGCCAGAAATCGTTTGAACGAGAATAAAATATAAACAAAAAAAGTACAATCGGGGATTCCCTGATTTTTGGCTTCGATTTTCCTTAGAACTATAGTATTAGAATAAAATCTCGTGACGACAAAATCTATGAATATAGTAATGGTTTTAAAATGGTCTGAACATTATTAAGAGTCTTAGGGGAATGACAATGAGCAATGACTTTGTTCACCTATTCATGATAATGAATCAAAAACCGCTTTCCTTGCCTACACTCTCCAGCCGGTGTGGCACTTATGAAGTTGCTTTCAAGAATCCCCGAGCTCTTCTGTGCAATCAATCCTCCAGCAGACCATGCCATGAAAGTTTTGGACATCCCATCCATAGGCATAATACGTGCGCGACCGTGCATCGAATTTGCCCGGTTTATCTATTAAAAACTTGTAAATTTTTGGATCGTTTTGCCCTGTTCTGATCGATGATCGACATAACTCGCTTACCTCTTTTAACGTCAGTTTTTTTGTGTCCATGACCTTCCTTATTAACATCTCAATCCCCCGGGTCCCTGAACTTGTCATCAGGTTCTGCCGCGTTAAGCACGAGCGATGTCATCTGTTTCCTTAACATAAAAATCTGTTCTCGGCAGAGTATTTCATTTTTACATAAAATGAATTTATTGTCTCGGCATTTGTTGCTGACTTATTAGGCTTTTGTTGCTGTTTAGAACTATTTTTGACATGAATCGACG
>JBLMWN010000145.1:0-14387 GCA_050257255.1 Betaproteobacteria bacterium
ACAGTGCACGGAGATTCGGAATCTTGCTCGAAACAATGCCCAATGGATGTGGAAGAGTGTGATACGAACGGACTTATCATTTTTGTTAACGAATCCTTTTCAAAAATGACAGGCAACAACAAAGAAACATGTTCGCTTTGCACATATGGTCCCCGGACTTCAAAAAGACTCTCTCCCCGGGTGTGGGGACCCAAGGGGACGTTTTTGCACCCGTTGCGCAGTTACGATCCGTATTTCCGAACTTTTCCATCCAGGCTCTGTTGCAGCTTTGTAGTTGTATCAAAACTCTTTCCCTTCGTCATCATTTCTGCCATCCGCCCGCTGCGTCACATAGACATGCGCGCCGATGGGCCGCCCATCTCGGTGCTATAATCAAAGCATGGATACGCCGGACGGAAACAAGCGGGAATGGACAGGTTTCCAGAAACAGCGGGAACGTTGACTGCGCATGATCACTTCTTGTTCTTTTTCCATGCAAAGTAAAAATATTCTCATCAATCGTCGGTCTCATTGAATGAATGTCGTCATCATCGCTGTTTATTGCGTTCAACGGGGACGACCTACAGGAGGAACGGAGGATGCCGCAGCGTTCGATTTTAGTTGCAGATGACATCGAAAATCAGACCGATTCCGGCAAAAGACGTTCGCAAGCGATATATAGCGCCGCCTCTTTTTTGGCGCAGCGACTCAATGCCGGCATCGACCTCCTTTATGTGGAAGACATAAACGCGTACCCGTATGACCGGTACGACTCACTCCGCATCCGGGCATGGCATTCCCAACATCAGAAAAGGCTGGAGGAGGCGAGCAGACTGTTTCAAGTCCCGGTTATATATTCCTTAAAGGGCGGTTCTCCTGCCGAGCGGATCCTGAAGGCAGTGCGGTCCGCGGCCTCCCCGGAGCTTGTCGTCGTGGGGACCCGGGGCAGAAAAGGATTGAAGCGTTTGCTGGTAGGAAGCGTCGCTGAAGAAGTGATCCGCCACTCAAAGAGACCCGTGATGGTGATCGGACCCGTGGCCCAGGAAAAGGGCCGGAATTTCAACGCCCGGAAGCAGCTAAAAATTCTCGTTGCAACCGATCTCGGCAAAAACAGTCGCGCTGCCGAGCACTATGCGCTTTCTCTTGCAAGGCGACTGGGAGCGGGGATTGTTTTGTTTCATTGTCTTGGGGAGAGTTTCAGGAGGATCGTGAGAGATAGTAGTATGGTCTCCGGATGGGTGCCGTTCAATCTCGATGAAATTCTGGCCGGGATCCAGGAGGATGCCATCAAAGCCATTGAGCAGAAGGTCCGTTTCTTTGAGAAGCATGACGTTCCTTGTTACTACAAAGTTGATGATAAACAGATGACCTCCGCCTGCGCGATTTATCAAGAAGGTGTAAAAGGCTATTCGTTCGTGGTCATGGGGACCCACGGAAGGAATGCCCTGTTCAACGCCTATTTTGGAAGCACGGCCCGGGACACGATCTTGAATGCATCTATACCGGTGATTACCGTTCATTCGGTAAAGTATACGTTGTAGGACCGCGCGCGAGAATTTCCAGGGACCATGGAAAAGCAAAATGGGAAATCCGCGCCAAGACAGGAAATTCTACCTCTGTCCGGCTTCACTTCCTTGTTTTCCCGAGCTTCTCTATCGCCATTTCGCGCATCCTGAATTTCTGGAGCTTGCCCGTTACTGTCATGGGAAATTCTTCAACGAACCAGACATACCTCGGGATCTTGAAATGGGCGATGTTGCCTTTACAGAACTCCCTGATCTCCTCTTCGGTCGCGACAGCGTCTGTGTGTAGCTTGATCCAGGCCATCACTTCTTCACCGTAGAATTCGTCGGGCACGCCGAAGACCGCAACCTCAGCGACCTTTGGGTGGGTGAAGAGGAAGTCTTCGACTTCTCGCGGGTAGATGTTCTCACCGCCGCGGATGATCATATCCTTGAGCCGGCCGGTGATCCGCACGTACCCGTCCTGATCCATGGTGCCCAGATCGCCGGAATGGAGCCAATTGCTGCCGTCGATCGCTTTGCAGGTTGCCTCGGGGTCTTTGTAGTAGCCTCTCATTACCTGGTAACCCCGGAAACAGATTTCGCCGATCTGACCAAGGGGCAAGGTCTTCCCGCTCTGGACATCCACGACCTTCACTTCCTGGTGCGGCAGGTTCTTTCCCACGGTCCGGATGCGGCGCTCGATACTGTCATCCCTGAGCGTGAGGTGGGTGATGGGAGATGCTTCGGTCTCGCCATAGCCGATCAGTATCTCGCGGCAATGCATGTCGTGCATCACGCGGTCCACCAAAGCAGGGGGGCATGGTGCTCCTGCCATGATGCCGGTCCTGAGGCTGGAAAGATTGAAATTTTTGAACTGTGGGTGCTCGAGCTCTGCAATGAACATGGTGGGGACGCCGTGGACGGCAGTGCATTTTCCCCGGTCAATAGCGGCAAGGACCGAAAGGGCGTCGAAGTGTTCGCACGGGATCACGATACAGGCGCCGACCGAGAGACAGAGAAGATTTGCCAGCACCATGCCGAAGCAGTGGTAGAAGGGGACCGGCACGCAGAGCCGATCATGCTCCATGAAGCCCATGGCTTGAGCTGAGAACCAGGCGTTGTTCAGGATATTGTGATGCGTGAGCATCACCGCCTTGGGGAACCCGGTGGTGCCGGAAGTATACTGGATATTGATGACGTCGTCCCTGTCGAGTGAGGCGGTGACGGTGTCCAGCCTGTCCTGTGGAATTATTTCGGATGAAGCAAGGACTTCCGGCCAGACTGTAAATCCCGGGAAACGGCGTTCGGTCATGCTCGGATCCTTCGGGTCGTACACGCAAACCTTCCTGAGATGGGGGAACTCCGCGCTTTTGAACGTGTCGGGCGATGATGCTTTAAGCTCGGGGATCATCTCGATGAGCATGGCTGTGTAATCGCTCGTCTTGAAGGAAGGGATGACAAAGAGCGCATTCACCTCTGAGCGTTTGAGAGCATAGGCCACCTCCCTGGGCCTGTAGGCGGGATTGATGTTCACGAGGACGGCGCCCATCCTTGCCGTAGCCATCTGGATCAGGAGCCACTCGATATTGTTCGTGGACCAGATGCCGATGCGATCTCCCTGGCCGAACCCCATGCCCATGAGTCCGCGCGCAAGGAGATCGAGTGAATCAGACAGGGCGGAATAGGTGAGGTGTTTTTGCTGATGCAGCGATACAACTGCCTCGCGGTCAGGGAACTTCTGTGCCACGTCGGCGAAGTGCTCAGGGATTGTCTTACCTAAGAGCGGCAGGGTGCCGCCCCGGTGGCAGTAGCTTGCTGGTGGTCGCACGACGGTTCCTTGGAAAATCGAGAAGCGATTTATTTTGCCCGCTATCCCGCTCCCGTCCAGTAGGCATCGATACGGGCCTGGATCTCTCTCAGGACCGCTTCGCTGCGCTCCGGGCAGAAGAGGTGATTGAAACGACCTTGCGTCTTTAGATATTCCTCGACCGGAAGCCGCGGCTTCGGGATGTGCGTGTGCACGGTCTTGCCGTTGATGTACTCCTTCAGGGGCCAGATGCCGGTCCTGACCGCGAGCCTGCCGATCTCAACAGACTCTTTTGGATCAAAGCCCCAGCCCGTGGGGCAGGGCGAGAGGGCAAGGACAAGGCGCGGACCTTTGAGGCTCCTCGCCTGCTCGATCTTTCGCGAAAGGTCAACAGGGTCCGATCCTATGACCGTTGCAGCATAGGCCGGCTGGTGGGCAGCCCAGATCGAAAAGAGGTCCTTCTTGTATCCCGGGTAGCCGCGGGGACCCCTGCTCGTGGCGGTCCTGGCGGCATGGGGCGTTGCCTCGGAGTACTGCTGACCCGTGTTGCCATAGCCCTCGTTGTCATAGCAAAGGTAGAGAAAATCGAGGCCCCGGTCAATGGCGCTCGAGGTAGCTGAGAGGCCCATGCCGTAGGCAGCGCCGTCTCCGGTCAGGACCATAGCCTCAAGTTCCTCCTCCGGCTTGATCCTCTGCTTCTTGACCAGGATGTCCAGGGCGTCGCGAACGCCCTGGGCGCCGGCAGGCGCAGAGGCCATGGAAGTGTAAAGCCACGATCCCCTGAAGGGAGTGAAAGGATAGGCGGCGAGGAGCGTCATGCACCCCGCCGCGTTTACGACCACGGTCTGCTCGCCGATGACGTCGTAGACCTCGTGCAGCACCTCGAGCCCTCCGCAGCCCGGACACATGGAGGTGCCCGCCCCGAGCAGATGGACGGAGGGGAGGTCTTTCATGGTCTTGAAGGCGCGGCTGTTCATGGGCCTGCTCCTTTCCTTTCCACGTGAGCGATCGCCTGAAGCTTCCTGATCTCCCGCAGTTCCGCGTTCGTGTAAAGAAGCCGCGGCGGAGGGGCCTGCTTTTCCTCAACGGCCTTTTGGGTGATTGACGCCATTTCGTAGAACTCCTCAGGGGCGATGTCGCGGCCGCCGAGCCCCGCGATGAAGCTCGCGAGCACCGCGGGCGTATCAGGCCGGCCGTAGAGCGCTGAAGCGAGTTCTGCGTGGAGCACGCCGCCCTTGCCCATGGACAGGTTCTGGTCAATGACGGCAACCCCCTTCTTGTTTGCAAGTGCCTGCCTTATGGCATCCTCGGGAAACGGCCGCAGGAGCAGCGGCCGCACCAGGCCCACGCGCATGCCTGCGTCCCGCAAACGGTCCACAGCGTCCTTTGCCTTTGTGGCAAAGGAGCCGATCATAAAGAATACAATGTCTGCGTCTTCAGTGCGATAGGTCTCCACGGCGCCGTAAGTCCTCCCGAATTCTTTTGCAAAGGCTTTGCTGATCTCGTCATAGACGTGAATGGCGTTCATTGCCGCCAGGTGGGTCTCGTATCGGAAATAGGAGTAGGGCGATCCTCCGAGCACGACGACGGCCTCGCTCATGGGGTTTCCCGCAAGGAACCGGATGTTCTCGGGATCAAAGGGAGGCAGGAACCGCTCCACGGTCGCGGGGTCCGGCAGATTCACCGGCTCGCGGGTGAAGGAGAGGTAGAAGCCGTCCATGTTCACGATCACCGGGAGCCTCACGCGTTCGTCTTCTGCCAGGCGGTAGGCCATGAGCGTGCTGTCAAGCACCTCCTGGCAGGTGCTGCAGTGTATCTGGAGGAACCCGCTGTCACGCGCGGCAAGCACGTCGTTGTGGTCCGGCTCGAGGGTAATTGGCGTGGCGAGCCCGCGCGAAACGTTCACAAGCACGAAGGGAACGCGCCAGCCCGCCACGGTGGTAATCATCTCCATGGCGTACAGCAGCCCCTGGCTGGACGTTGCGGTGAACACCCGGACGCCTGCTGCGGCCGCCGCTGCCGCTGCAGTGATCATGGAATGCTCAGACTCCATCGTGACCATCCTGCAGCCCGTGAACTCCCCGCTGTCGATCCAGTCTGCGATGACCTCGATGATCTCGGTTTGGGGCGTGATGGGAAAGGCAGGCACGTAATCCACCCTCGCCAGGCGCACGGCCCATGCAGCAGCGGCATTGCCGGTCAAGAGCATGCGTTTCATGACTTTCCCCCACGGCTGGCGACCGTGTGTTCCGGGACCGCCTCGATTGCGTGATTGTGGCATCGAGCATAGCAGATCATGCAGCCCTTGCAGTGGTCGTAATCGATCTCGGGGTAGCCTTCCTTGGTGACGCTCATGGCGCTGTCAGGGCAGAAGGTGGTGCACATATACCAGCACCGTTTGCATCTTGCGCGGTCAAGGACCGGACAAAGCATGCGCCAGAGGCCTGTCTTTACCTCCACGCTCGTGGCTGCCGCGTGGATGGCGGGGGCTGAGACTCGGGCGTCTTCAAAGGGCACCTCCACCCAGTCAGGTGGCACGTAGGAAATTGCTGTTATGTCTTTACCTTCTGTAACACACCCTGCATGATCAGATACGCGGTCAAAGGCCTCTAAGGCCTTCCGGGCGTTTTTTTCCGCCACAACATCACCAAGCGGAGCAAGCTCGTCCATGATCGCCTGTTTGAGCGTATCGGAAGAGATGACACCCAAGAGGCGTGCAGCCACACCCGCAGTAGCGCCGGTGTATTGAAGTTCAGTCCTGTCCTTCACCTCTCCAGCGGACGGCAAGGCTACGACACTGCCGCCAAAGTTTATCCGCTCCTTCCATGTCTCAGGCTTCTCGTCGGAGCTGATCAGCAGGACCGTATGCTCCTGTGCACCGGCAAGGACGCCTGCCGCGGGAACGGAAAAGAGACTGTCGTCGGCGACAATGATGAGGTCGGGCCTGGTGATGATGCCGCGCTCATTGATCGTTTTTCGTGCTGCACGCACGTAGGCAAATATGGGCGCGCCGCGGCGCTCGGCGCCGTAGCGGGGCGCGTCTTGGACCTCGAACCCTTCGAGGAAGAAGGCCGTGCCCAGTACGCGACCCGCCGTCTTGATGCCCTGACCTCCCCTTCCGTGAAAACGGATGCGATACATGACCTCACCTAATACCGACTAACCGGAATAAGAATCTTTGATCCTCAATGGCAACCTGCCACGTCGAGGCGCGAAGGGCGTGAAGAATACAAAAAATCAAGAATTAAAAATTAGGATCCAATCTCTGCGGTCTCTGCGCCCCTGCGGGAGACCGGGCTTGTATCCGCATCAGACAAATCCGGGCGCCGACGAGAAGAGCGACCAGCGCCGCAAACCCATGGCTTTCTTGATCCGCGTTATCGCCAGCCGGGTAGCCGCCTCCCGCGGCATGATACTGCTCTTCGCAGACTCCTCCAGCACCACGCCTGTATTATAGCGGACCTTTTCCTCGATGACCTGGAACACGGCCGCCTCGGTCGAGCCGCGATACTCCATGGCAGCGCAGATCAGGCCGCCGGCATTGGCGATGAAATCCGGGATGCAGAGCACACCCTTCTTGTGCAGGTACGCCTCGGCGCCGGGAGTAAAGGGAATGTTGGCGCCCTGGGCTATGAGCCTGGTTCTGAGGCGGTGCACATTGTCCTCTCGGATGACATCAGGGCGGGCAGCGGGGATCCAGATGTCACACTCGATGTCGATTACCGCGTCGCGTTCGAGCTTCACGCCATCAGAGTAATTGATCACGCTATTGCCCGCGTCCTTGAGACCGATGAGTGTTTCAATATCGATACCCTTGGGGTTGTGGATCGTGCCCCGCGAGTCATTGGCAGCGATCAGCACCGCGCCCTTCCGGCCGAGATAACGGGCGGCATGTCTGCCAACAGCGCCGAAACCCTGGACCACGACCCTCGCACCTTCGAGCTTGAACTTACAATAGGGGAGCGCCACCTCCACCGCGTTACTGATGCCCCATCCCGTTGCCCCAACCTCGTCGAGCGGGATGCCGCCGATCTCGCGCGGGAGACCGACGGACCGGCCGATCTCGTCTTTCACCCAGGCCATGCACTCTTCGTTTGTTCCCATGTCGGGTCCGAAGATGTATTCATGGGCATAGCGCAGTGATGAGGCGAAGGCGCGGACCAGTTTCTCCTTTTCCGGCTTCGGCATCTTCGGGTCGCCGTAAAGCACGGATTTGCCGCCCCCGTGCTGAAGCCCGGCAGCCGCACTCTTAAGAGTCATGGCACGGGCTAGGCGGAAGCACTCCTCCGTGCTGACGTCGGGAGCCATACGCAGTCCGCCGATTGATGGTCCCATGGCAACGTTGTCCACTACCATGACTGCCTTCAAGTTTATCGAGGGTTCGTACACGTGGATGATTTTTGCCGGTCCCAGTTCATCCGCAAACTCAAAGACATCCTTCAAAGTCATCTCCCCCGTGACGCACACTGCCGCCATTTTTCACTTGAGCCTGTCAACAGGTTGAACAGATGCTGCGCTGTCAGCTTCTCTTTAATTGTTAGCAAAAAAAAACCGGCTTGTCTACCCGAGGCGCCGAATTATCTTCACGAGTAAACCCCGTTAGAGAACAAATTCTCTAACGGTTCTCTAACGGGATAGATATAGCTGTTCGGACATCCGAAGTCCGCACTGTATCGACTTATACCGCACTATCGCCGGTTAACAGTAGTCTCTATTTTCATGCGGTCAGGTGGTCAAGCCGCTTGAGGCCGGCATCGCGTGCGAGCTCGATTGCTTCCCTGAATTCTTCCCGCGTGATCCTTCTGTCGAGCGGCGGGTGCTCGAACGCTTTGAAACAGGGATAGTACTGGTCCATGATGTTGACATAGGTGTTTTTTGATATTTCTTCAGCGATGAAACGGACAACCTCGCGGGTTCCGGCGATGCCCTCGGGCAGGACGAGATGCCGCAGCAGAAGTCCCCGCAGGGCGACGCCGGATTCATCCATCACCAGATCTCCTACCTGACGGTGCATTTCCTTGATGACCGCCTTTGCCACAGAAGGATAGTCCCTAGCCTTTGAATATTTGAAGGACATTTCCGGGTCGGCGTATTTGAAGTCCGGCATGTAGATATCGATGACGCCGTCCAGGAGCTTGACGGCTTCGAGGGACTCGTACCCTCCGCAGTTATAGACGATCGGGACGGCAAGGCCCTGTTGCGCCGCTACCGAGAGGCTGCGCAGGATCATGGGCATCTGATGGGTAGGCGTAACGAGGTTGATGTTGTGACAGCCCATAGCCTGGAGCTCCAGCATGACCTCCGCGAGCCTTTCAAAGGACATCTCGCTCCCTTCGCCCAAATGACTGATGGTATAGTTCTGGCAGAAGATGCAGCCAAGGTTGCAGTTCCCGAAGAAAATGGTCCCCGAGCCATGCAGCCCCACCAGGGGCCGCTCCTCGCCGAAATGAGGACCCCAGCTCGACACGAACGGCGTGTCTCCGGTCCTGCAGAACCCGAATTTCCCAGCGGTCCGGTCCACCTTGCACTCCCGCGGGCAAAGCGTGCAGCTCTTGAGGATTGCCTCTGCAGTCTTGACCTTTTCGGCCAGTCCCGCGGAAGGGAGCCTACAATAGGCCGGCATGATATTCTGACGTGTCATGTGTCTTGTACCTGCAATATTATTGCGTTTTTCGGATCGCTCTTACAGCGGCCTCCCATTGTTCCATGATATATTTATATTACCAGAGTTTCATTAATCCCTTCATAGGAGGTGTCCAGCATGCCTTCGTACGACTATGAATGCAAAGACTGCAAAAAGACATTCACTGTTGTTATGTCGTTCAAGGAATATGACGCCAAGCCGAAGATCCAGTGTCCTGACTGTAAAAAGGAGAATGTTGAGAAGAAGTTTACGGCGTTCTTTGCAAAAACGGACAGGAAATCATGAGTCCATTTTGCCTAACACTCAGGTGACTCGGATCTTTCATGCTGCGGGGCCTTCGGAAGGCAGGGCAGGCAATGCTCGATCCTCTGAATACAGCGGAAACCACAAAGCAGATCGTCTGTAGCGGAGACCTGAGAAAATACTACCGCTTCAGGCCGGCGAAGTTCTACGGCGGCATCGCGACCGCGGACTGCGTGGGCTGCAACCTGCGCTGCGTCTTCTGCTGGTCATGGAATGTGACCACCAGGCCGGAGACATGCGGCTCGCCGTATACGCCCCAGGACGTTGCAAAGCGACTCGTAGGCATCGCGAAACGGAAGAAGCTCAAGAAGCTCAGGATCAGCGGGAACGAGCCCACGATCTGCCGGGAGCACCTGATAAAAGTCCTCGAACTGATCCCTCAGGAATATCTCTTCATCCTTGAGACCAACGGTATCCTCATCGGCAGCGACGAGACCTTCGCTCGAGACCTTGCGCGGTTTACGAATCTCCACGTACGCGTAAGTCTCAAGGGCGCGTGCGAGGAGGAGTTCTCCCGGCTTACCGGCGCAATTCCGGAGGCCTTTGAACTCCAGCTCAAGGCCCTCGAATATCTCGTGGAGCATGGGGTGGATGTACATCCGGCGTGTATGGTAAGTTTCAGTACCGAAGACCGTATCAAGGACCTGCGCAAGAGGCTTAAAGCAATTCATCCTGCGTTCGAGGGTTTTGAGGAAGAGGAGCTTATTCTTTATCCCGCCGTGGAGGAACGGCTCAAGAGGATGAACATGAACTTTATGACGCATGAGATCAATGAATGCAGTCAAAAAGAGTCTCTCTTTGATGACGGAACAAAAAAACCGGCAAGGACATCAAACCTTGCCGGCTATTGTTTTTAACTATAAACAATTAGGGCGTTGCTTTGGACCCGTATCTTAATCATTTCGCTGAACTTCGGGATATTCGGTAATATAAACGATCTCTTCTCTGATTCGCTCTCGCAAATCCTGAAGTGGTTCGTTTCCTTTGCCAAATTCTCCTTCAGCCTCAGGAGCTTTCCGCTTTCCAATCTTTGGTGACCTGCAAAACGGCAGTTTGACAGTCCTCACGGAGCTGCTCTTTGCCGTTTCCGGATCACGCTGTATTGGCGCTTAATGCCCTCAACGAAAATTTAAGGATACGTTTAACACTTTTCAGTGTCAGTCCGGCAACGCCTTGTTATTACTATACCACACTTTGTCAAGCGTTGTAGTAAAGAGATAGAGAAAAACGAGAAAACGATCGCCTTGTTAGTACTTTAGTTGGCTTGGCTTTTACGAAAAATGGAAATAACTTTACCGCGAAGATCACGAAGTGCACGAAGGTCAAGAGAAGTGATGCTTCTTCGTGTCCTTCTTCCTTGGCAAGGACTCTCTTGTTCTGAAAGTAATTAATACAAAAGTTTCCAAACACCCTGCTCTTGCCTTGGCCGCGATATGGCAACAGCAGGCTGCTGGTGCCCCTCGTCATCGCCAGGAGCAGATGTAAAAACGCGGGTGTAAGACCCAACCCCCTCCCCTCTGGAGAGAGGACAAAGGTGAGGGGCCAAAGCAGTAACGAATTTAAATTTGTATTAATACTTATAATCCGCAGCTGCTGTGGTTCGTATAATAACGATCACGATTCAGAAGCTTATTTGATAAGATTAAATCAGGAGATTTGATCATGTTCAAAGACAGAAAAGACGCCGGAATGCAACTGGCCAAAAAACTCGAAGACTTTGCGGGACAGCGGAATGTTCTCGTTCTCGCGCTTCCCCGGGGCGGGGTCGTCACCGGTGTCGAGATCGCGAATCGCCTCAAAGCCCCTTTGGATGTCCTCATCGTCCGAAAAATAGGACACCCCTGGCAACCCGAGCTTGCTGTGGGTGCAATTTCCGAAACCGGTTGCATTGTCTATAACGAAGACGTTGTTGCATCGGTTGGCGTCACAAAGGATTATCTGCGCGGCGAGGCCGCGCGACAACGCGATGAGATCGCCCGCCGGCGGCGGCTCTACCGGGGCGGTCAAAGGCTCGTGAACCTTCGGGGTAAAACCGTCATTCTCGTCGACGATGGCGTTGCCACCGGCGCTACGATGAAGGCGGCCGTGGAGACGCTGAATCGCGAACAGGTCGGGAAGCTCGTCGTCGCCGTTCCAGTTGTCCCTCCCGGGGCCGCAGCGGAATTGCAAAGGATGGTCGATGTTTTTGTTTGTCTGGCCATACCCGAGGATTTCATGTCTGTCGGCGGTTGCTATTCTGAATTTCCACAGGTTACGGATGCAGATGTGGTGACGCTCCTCGAGGACACCCGCTCCGGCAGGCGGGCAGCGGCGTAGAAGCGTCGGGCCGTTCGTTCGCCCGATTCAAACGAAAAGCTGACTCTCCAAAGGACACAACAATTGGGGGAGTTCGGAAACCGGCTTCGCAGCCCCGGCAGAAGGAAAGCGATAACGATGAAGATTGCCGCCGTGAAGCGTATCTTTGCCTTTTGGTGTTTCCTGATCATTCCCGCTTTTGCTTTTGCGGCCGTCATCACGGGCGGTGAAACCGTCTACCGCGTTGTCGACGGCGACAGTCTCCTGCTGATCAGCGCAAAGTCAGGCGTGGACGTGGCGACGATCGCGAGGGACAACAACCTCGACCGCGACCGGCGTCTCCAGCCCGGGCAGGAGCTGAAACTCAATACGAGGAAAATAACGCCCAAAGCCGTGGACAACGGTATCATTATCGATATCCCCGGCAGGATGCTCTACTACTTCAAAGCGGGCAAACTCGAGATGTCCTTCCCGGTGGGGCTCGGCATGCGGCAGTGGCAAGGCATGACCCGCTGGCGAACTCCCGCTGCCGCGTTTACCATCACGGGAAAGGAACGGACCCCTGTCTGGTATGTGCCCCAATCCATACAGTGGCAGATGCAGGTCCAGGGAAAGCCCGTCTTGACCAGGGTCTCCCCGGGCCCGGACAACCCGCTCGGAAGATTTGTCCTGTACACTTCCATTCGCGGCATTGCCATTCACGAAACCATCTGGCCCACGACGGTATACCGGTTCAGGAGCCATGGCTGCATCCGTGTTCTATCGCAGAACATCGAACAATTCTACAACGACGTTGAAGTGGGAACGCAGGGGGAACTGGTCTACGAGCCAGTGAAGGCTGCTGTGACCGATGAAGGCAGGGTCTTTTTTGAAGTTGATCCTGATGTTTATGGAAAGGCCAAGAATCTGATGGATGAGGCAATAAAACTGTTCGATGATTTGGGTGTGGCTGATCAGGTGAATTGGGACAAGGTAGAAAGAATCGTTCGCGATCAATCCGGCAATGCGGAGGATATCACCGCTATCCTCGAGCCTTTGCCAGACCATTAAATCCACTCCCCGCAACATTTTTTCCGCCTGTTCTCTGTGCTGACGGCCGGTATCAAAGAGGCGGCCGCGGGAGTACCCATGGAATGGAATGTTCTCGCCACGGCTTTTATGAGAAAAGAGCGATACCTTCTGCGGTTTTTGCGGCAATTCGGGGATTTTAAAGGTGCGGGTTTCAGGGACGTGATCATCGGCACAGTGGAAAACCGGGACGCTTTCCTGGAGACCATCGAGAGCCTCCGGAGAGAACATCCGGGGAGCGTTCGCCATCTGAGCCAGATCGTACCTATTGAGAGGACTTTCCAGTTCGATGTCTCCGATTTCAGGGAGAAGCTGAAGGAGGCCCTGGCCCCGTACGTGGAAGAGCTGGAGAATGAGTGCAGATTTTACATCCGTGTCAGGCGCCGCGGGCACAAAGGGGAGCTATCGAGCCTTGAGATCGAAAAAGAGATGTCTTCCTTCATCATTGACGCACTCGAGAAGGCCGGCAAGAAGGCCCAAATCAAGTTCGAAGACCCGGACAAGTTCATCATTGTTGAGACCGCCGGAAACCGCGCAGGGGTGGGACTGATAACGCGGGAGATGAGAGAACGCTACCCTTTCATAAGGGTGAAGTGACTGAGAAAAAATTGAGGCGTTGCTTTGACCGTATTTTAATCATTCCGTTGAACCTTGGGATATTCAGTGATGTCCACGATAACGCTTCTGTGCTTTTGGCAAATCCTGAAGCGTTCGCTTCCGTCACATCCTTCGACCTAAGGAGCTTTCGGCTTCCAGCCTTCCATGAACATGCAAACCGGTGGTTTAGCAGTCTGATAATGCTGCCACCTCGCCGATTTCTGGTCACTTCGGAGTGGTGCTTAAGCCCTCAACGAAACATAAAATACGTTAGACACACTCTTCTGTGTGCTGTAGCAACGCCTAAATATATTATAACACAGCTTGTGATTTTTAGATCTGCAGCTCTCAGGAGTCGCGACCACAACGGTTTTTACTGGCACTTTAGTCCCTGGCGCAACACTTGATCGTGGCTCTCGTTCCTCTCTGCTCCTTTCTGCTAACACTTGCAAGCCCTTACTCATGCATCCTTAGGATTATTTACTTGTGCATCATTGTATGATAACTATTTATTTAGGCACGTCCTAACCCGGACAAGCCGGAACCAAGAGGTCGAAGCTAAAAGGCGTCTCACGCAAAGCCGCAAAGAACGCCAAGAAAACCTTTAAGCCTGAAAACGGCAGTTGGACGCTGATGAACGCAGATTTACGCAGATAAAACCAGAGTATAAGGTTAAAAGTTGACCCGCCATCAAGGCGAGTCTTTTTTTCATTACAAAATGGTTATTTTTCTTATCTTAATCCGCGTTTATCCGATTTTATCTGCGTCCAAATGCTCTTTTTAGGTTAAGTCTTGTTTTTTAAAATCCAAATGATTCGGCATTTCTTTGCGAGCTTAGCGACTTTGCGCGAAATATTCTTCCCGTTTTGAGAAGATTTTGATTCGTAACGAAGTAAACGACCAAGCCTCTTTTCAAGAAAAAATATGAGAACCCCTGGAGGTGCGTCATGCTTGAAAGGAGAAGGGACCGCGTTGGACTTGGTCGAAGTGCACGGGCTGCGGCGTCTGCACGAGCGTTTGCCCCAACCATGCCCGGTCGCTCGTGAGAGATGAAGGGAAGGGGCTGCCGCTGGATGTGCGCCTGCTGCTTGAGAGCAGGCCGGACGCCGGACTGAAAGTCGTCTCATGGCAGAGTGCCGATTGTGCCATACGAAGTCATTGACCATCTCAAAGGGTCCCGGGGTGTGCC